>NZ_VVIN01000039.1:0-34364 GCF_008711145.1 Arenibacter lacus | reverse complement strand
ATTCTTTACTTTCCATTCAAGCTTCCGTTTCCGTAAGCGGCTGCAAATATACAACCTCTTTTGTTCCTGGCAAACCTTTTTTGAAAAAACTTTGTTTTTCTTTTCTGGCTCAACCTAATCGGATACGAAATGTCAAAGTACATGGCGTCTTACCGCCGTTTCCGCCCACTCGCTGATCGCGTCGTTTGCGGGGTGCAAATCTACGCCCCTTTTTCGATTCCACAAGCTTTTTCAATAACTATTTTTAAGGTTTTTTAAACCCCTTAACCCAAGCAGCTGAAAAACAAGTTTTTGCAGACTCAAAAAAGGAGGAGCAAGATAGTATTTTTTATTGAATATCCCAATTAGGTAAGTCATAATTTACATTAGCCATATCGTTTTAGGCCAACATCCCATCCAATACACCACAGAAGAAAGCTTCAATAAGAGCTATTCCTTATTACCTGCATTGTCTTTCCAGATATTATTAAGGGTGGCATAATCATAATCCAGCACAGATGGCTGCCTCTCCAAACTAAAATCGGCAAAGGCTCGTTGCAGAATATCCTCTATAAGATAGTCTTCATGCACCACATCGGGTTTAAATTCCTCCTTAAGACTTATACTGAACATACTAGCAGTGGTATTGTACCAAAAAGCCCGCCAGCCACTTCGCAGCTCCTTAACCAAGTCGAAGGCAGTGGTGCCTGTTTGTCTATAGATCAACTTCACCAATATCTGCCCTTCACTACGGGTTAGCTTCTTTAACTCCTCGGAAAACTCGTCTTCAATAAATCTTTGGACCTTACGCGTAAACCTTCTTTTGTGCCTATTTTTCTTAATATGCACCAAGCTATCGTTCAATTCCACCAATCTTTCGGCGGCCAATTTCGCATAAGGATAAACCTTCATCGTCCTTCTCCGTAGAATATAATAGCGTAACTTATCCTCATAGGAATCAAAACGCAGCTTCCCGAAAACAAATACTTCATTTAAAGCAATGGAGCTTTGCATTACGGAATCCCCCTCCATCATAATATACTGTTGGGAAACGGAGTCCAACGGTTCATCGGGAACCTGTGAAAACCCAAGGAATCCCAATAATCCAATTAACCATATAGCTGTTTTTCTTACCATCGCATCTTTCAACTCAAAAGCCCTGCCAAAATTAATGATAAAGCATGCACCATATTATTAAATAAAAGTGAATATTGTTAAGTTTGCAATTAAACAAATAAGTATATGAGCACAAAGAAGATACTTAATAAGAAGTCTATTGATTTTTTAGAGAAATACCTAAACAATGCTTCTCCGACCGGCTACGAGTGGGAAGGCCAAAAATTATGGATGGATTATATAAGACCCTACGTGGATACTTATATAACCGACACCTATGGGACTGCTGTGGGAGTTATTAACCCAGATGCCAAGTACAAGGTAGTTATTGAAGGACATTCCGATGAAATTTCCTGGTACGTAAACTATATTACGGACAATGGAATGATCTATGTTATACGAAATGGAGGTAGCGACCATCAGATTGCCCCCTCTAAATGGGTGAACATTCACACCAAGAAGGGAATTGTAAAAGGTGTTTTTGGTTGGCCTGCCATCCATACCAGGGACAACTCCAAGGAAGAACCTCCTAAATTAGATAATATATTTATAGATGTTGGTGCCAAGGATAAGGACGAAGTAGAAAAAATGGGAGTTCATGTTGGTTGCGTCATCACCTACCCCGACGAATTCCAGATTTTAAATGAAAATAAGTTTGTTTGTCGCGCTATAGATAACCGTATCGGTGGATTTATGATTGCGGAAGTGGCTAGGCTTTTGCACGAAAACAAAAAAGAATTGCCCTTTGGATTATACATCACCAATTCCGTTCAGGAAGAAATTGGCCTCAAAGGTGCAGAAATGATCACCCACACCATTAAACCCAATGTAGCCATTGTCACCGATGTGACCCACGATACTACAACTCCAATGATCGAGAAAAAGAAACAGGGTCATACGGAGATTGGTGCTGGCCCCGTAATTGCCTATGCACCGGCAGTGCAAAACAAGCTAAGGGAACATATAATTGAAACGGCCGAAGCCAACAATATTCCATTTCAAAGAATGGCTTCCTCCAGACACACAGGAACAGATACGGATGCCTTTGCCTATAGCAATGGCGGTGTGGCCTCTGCCCTTATTTCCTTACCACTTAGATACATGCATACTACTGTAGAAACAGTACATCAAGACGATGTGGAGAATGTGATTCGATTGATCTATGAAACCTTGCTAAACATCAATCCAGACGAAACCTACAGTTATTTTAAATAGGTAGCTGCAATCCAGACGCAAAAAAGCCGTTTCATAAAATATGAAACGGCTTTTTTTATGATGAAGAAGAAGGTATTTTACCTCCCTCCAATATTACAGTTCTTCTATAAACTGTTCTATACTATCTAAACTATACTCCTTTTGACCGCCTTGAACCATATCCCTAACTACAAATGAATTTGCTTCTAGCTCCTTATCCCCAATCAACACCACATAGGGAACATTGCGGTTATTGGCATATTTCATTTGTTTTTGCATTTTAGCACTTGAAGGGTACAGATCGGCACTTATCCCATTTTTCCTAAGCTGACTCACCAACTTTAGGGAAACCAATGCTTCTTTATCTCCGAAATTAACACAAAGCACCTGTAAAGAATTCTCTATGGTTTCCGGAAACAGCTCCAATTCTTCCAACACCAAATAAATACGATCTAGCCCAAAAGAAATCCCGATTCCGCTCACATCTTTTAAACCAAAGATCCCAGTAAGATCGTCATAGCGACCTCCCCCACCAATAGACCCCATACGCACCCCTTCTGGAGCAGCCACCTCAAAAATGGCTCCGGTATAATAGTTTAGTCCACGTGCTAGGGTTACATCTATATCTAACTTAGCAGATTGCAAGCCCAAATCTCCCAAGGTTTTAACTATAAAGTGGAGTTCTTCTACCCCCTTAGTCCCTATTTCCGAAGAAGCCAAAAGCTCCTTAAGAACAGCGAGTTGCTCCAAGTTGGTGCCATTAAGCGCATATAACGGTGCAGCTTTTTCGATAGCGGTTTCAGAAATACCCTTTTCACGCATTTCTTTGGTAACGCCCTCTATCCCAATTTTATCCAACTTATCCAAGGCCACGGTAAAATCGATCAACTTATCACTCTCACCAATAACCTCGGCAATTCCGGCTAAAACCTTTCTGTTGTTTAGCTTTACGGTCACCCCCGTCAACTTCAACTCCGTAAAAACCGCATCGTACAATTGCACCAACTCCACCTCCTGCAATAAGGAATTGGATCCCACTACATCTGCATCACATTGAAAAAATTCGCGGAATCGCCCCTTTTGCGGCCTATCGGCCCGCCAAACAGGTTGAATCTGATATCTTTTAAAAGGAAAGCTAATCTCATTTTGATGCATTACCACGTAACGAGCAAAGGGCACGGTTAAATCATAGCGCAATGCCTTTTCAGATATTTTCGCAGTAAGCTTATTGGAATCCTTGCTACTAAGCAACTCTCCATCTACCTTCCTTAAATAATCCCCGGAGTTTAATATTTTAAAGATTAGGCGATCTCCTTCTTCCCCGTATTTCCCCATAAGGGTATCCGAGTTTTCAAAAGACGGTGTTTCTATAGGTTGAAATCCGAAGGTTTTAAAATGGTTTTTCACTATATCCATAATATAGTTTCGCTTATTTACTTCGGACGGGGAAAAATCCCGTGTCCCTTTAGCTATGGAAGGTTTTTGTGCCATAATCTGGATTCTAATGTAATTCTATTTATTTACCTGTTTTGTTTTATAAAGATACTGCCCTAACCAATCATCTGATCAAACCATTCATACAGTTCCCCCTTGGTAATAACCGCTCCCTGCTTTATTAGGTTAAACTTATCTAGGTTTTTATCCTCTCCATAAGCTTTGGATGCGGTTAGATACTCAACAAAGTCTGACTGCCAGTTTTTCTTAAACCATGCAAATCCCTCCTTAGTTTTTAAATCAACCTCAGGATTCATCACTTTTACCGATATCAGTTTCATCTCCTTTTCTTCCATGTGGAACAAATGCATATGCTGTGCGGAAATATTCTCCACAAACTGAACTTTAGACAATACCCCTTCCCAAATTAGGTCACTAAAAACATCCAACTCTTCTTCGGCAACATGGGGCCGCTCCTTTTTTATGGTTTCCCACTCCTCCGCTGTGATGGATTGGGTGGCCAAAAAATTGATAAATTCTTGGTGCAGTTCTTCCAGTTGTTCCTTGGTAAGTCTTGTATATTTCATCGTCATCAATTTTACTCTGGGCATTAATGCTCAATACCTTTACTAAATCCCAACTCCCCCCAATAGGCGGAAGTCAATAATTTGCAAAAATAAGAAGGCTGCGCGATTTGCACAGCCTTTTTAGATCTTTAAATGGTAAAATTATTAAACCGGATCTCCTAGAAGAGCCGTTATTCCATTATTTCGGTTAAAATATGTATCGCAATCCTACTTGAGCCTGCCATCTGGATAGCAAACTAGCATCATAGCCATAGGTTTTTATCACCGTATTATCAAAAGTATAAGTAGGTATATTAGTATTGGGATCTACCGTTACCCCAATTGGGCTAATATTGTTGGGTTGCTGAATTACCCCCCAATCGGAATTAATAAGGTTTCCAATATTTAACACATCTACGCTCAACTGAATGGTATTGGTTTTATCGCCTGCCACCTTAAAGTTGTAGTCCTGTAATAATTTCAGGTCCCAGCGCCCTCTCCATGGGGCAAGTGCCCCATAACGTTCCATGTATTCCCCGCGATGATCTTTTAGATAATCATCTTGCTGAATATATGCTTCAAATGCCTCTGCCTGCCCTGGTCCGGAAAACTGCATTTGCCCCACTTCCGAGCTGGTAGGGATATACAACAAGTCGTTGTTTTGGAAAGAGCTATCACCGTTAATATTCCCGGCATAGGTATAATTATACCTTCCTCCCTGTGCATATTCAAAAAAGGTAGAGATGGTGGTTGCCCAAGTATCGCCTCCATATTTAAACTGTTTGGACGCCACCCCAATAAAGCGATGGGTATCTCCATATTTTGAATACCCCAATACATCGTTATTAGCATTTCCTAGGTTGGGGTTAAAATCGAAGGCATCCCCCGTGATTTCTGCCTCTATAGAATTTACATCCTTGGCATTAAGGTAACTATAGGCTAGGCTGGCGTATAGACCGGAAGAGAAGGTTTTTTGCCCCTTCAGCGATACATTCCATATCCTACCCTTGTCCGAATTGGTAAACACATAGGCATTATTCCCTTTATCGGCCGCTGTGTATATAGGCCTGTTATCGCCAGGAGCGTTTAAGGTTCCACTTGGATTTCTAAGCCCCCAATTTTGAACATGAGCAGCATTAATATCCTTGGTATAGGAAACATCCACTGTCCCGATAAAGCCAGACTCGAAACGCTTATCCAACCCCACATTAGTTCTCCAAACCTGTGGGAATTGAAAATCTGGATCCACTAGCTGGAAAAATCCGTCATCGGCACCACTAACCTGGTTTCCCAACCACACAAAGGGCAATCTTCCAGTAAAAACTCCTGTTCCACCACGTAATTGGGTAGATCTATCGTCCATCACATTCCAATTAAATCCAAGACGCGGGGAGATTAACCACTCATTAGTTGGCATAGTAGTAGAGTTTAGAAACACCTCTTCACCCGTATTTGGATTAAAATAAGGAACGGAGGTGTCCCTAGTAGCCCCATTGTCCGTATTTATAAATTTTTGAATTAATCGGGATGTATTAAAATAAAGGGGTTTGTCTGCCCTTATACCATAGGTAAGTTTAAATTTATCCGTTGCATTCCATTCATCCTGTAAATAGAACGCCAATTGACCTACATTGAGTTCGGACAATTTCCATCCTCCATCTTTTCCTACCCCCGCAGCATTGCTACTATTAAATGCATTCTGTGTTGCGGCCAAGTACTTTTCAACCACGCCCCCGGGCTGCGCATTATCCAAAAATTCCTGCACACTCGGATAAGGATTAAACAATCCGTAATAAGGAAAAATTCCGAAATTGAAAGATTCATAATTAATAAGGTTAAAGGAGTTCTTAAACTCAAACTTTTCAAAAGAGAATCCAACGGTATACGTATGGTTTCCTTTAAAGAAGCTCAGGTTATTGGTCAATTGAAATACCTTTTGATCTAGCAAGTTATTAATAGAGAACGGCTCGTGCCCCGCAATAATATAATTGGATCCATTTCCATCTTGTATAGTTATAACGGGTGCGGGTGTGGAAAAAGGATTTCTAAAATCGTCAAATACAGAGTATCCAAGCTGTAATTTATTGGTAGCCTCATCGGAGAGACTGGAGTTAAGCTCTAACTGAATCGAATTTAACTTATTATTGATCTCATAACCCGAATTTTTAAATTGTAGGGTGGCAAAATTAGGTCCACGGGTTGCAATTGCCGTAGGATGGGCCGGCTTCTCCTTAGATGCATCCAAAAAGTTATAGATCAACGCCAAGCGGTTGCTGTCATTTATATTCCAATCTAGCTTAAAAATTCCCTTGGTAGACTGGGCTCCAAAAGTAAAACCTTCATAAGGGCCGGTTTCATATCCTAAATTTGCCAAGGCCGATTGCACCGACATCAAGTCACTTTCACTAACCCTGGATTCGTTCACTGCACCCGACCCCGTATTGGGGATCCAGCCATTGGTCCCCAAGTCGTCCCTCTCATCTTTTTCAAAATTGACAAAAAAGAACAATTTATTCTTAATAATGGGGCCACCAAGACTAAATCCGTATTGATTTTGTTTAAGGCTGGGCTTTACCACATTCTCACCCTTCACCTTGCCGCCTGTTAAATCCTCATTTCTGTAAAAGCCATAGGCTGTACCTTCAAATTCGTTTGTTCCACTTTTGGTTACCGCATTAATAGAAGCACCAGTAAATCCAGATTGGGTAACATCATAGGGAGCAGTCGCCACCTGTATTTGCTCAATGGCATCCAAGGAAATTGGCTGGGCATCTGTTTGTCCACCCGGAGTAGGAGCATCCAAACCAAATGGATTATTAAATATAGCCCCGTCCAAAGAAAAATTATTGTACTGATCATTACGCCCCCCAAAAGAATTACCACTTGCCGTTGGTTCTAGCCGGGTGAAATCTGAGGCGGATCTGGATATGGTAGGCAACCTAGTAAGTTCCCGAGTGCCAACGCTGGTTTCGGCCCCCGTCCTGTCACTACCAAAAGTCCCAGTACCCCGATCCGATACCACAATCACCTCCTCTAGTGCCTGACTATCGGCAACTAGGATTACCTCTAGGTTTTGCGTGGTACCTAGCGTTAGAAAAATGTTGCTATCCGTTTGGGTTTTATAACCTAAATAAGAAATGGTTACCTCGTACGGACCCCCCACCCTAAGGTTTAGCAGGTTAAATCTTCCGTCCTCATTAGTTATAGTCCCGTACTTGGTACCTGTGGGGGTATGAATGGCCACAACATTGGCACCAAATAGCGCCTCATTGGAATCGTCCAATACCAACCCTCTAATATTGGAAGTGGTGACCTGGGCAGATAACAATAAGCTACAGCCCACAAAAGCTATGGTCAGTAGCAGTTTACTCTTGGTCAATTGTTTCATAATCAGTTATTTTATAAGTTGGTCCTTATAAAAATAACAAAAAAAAGGCCACATAAAAATGTGGCCTTTAACTAAGTTGTACAAAAGATATTAACCTTTTGCTTCAGCGACTACCTCAAATGGGAAATCTACGATAACCTCTCTGTGCAATCTGATCTGAGCATTGTAAGGTCCTGTTCTTTTAATAACACCACCTTGAATCCCAATATATTTCTTATCAATTGCATGTCCTTCTTTCTCCAAGGCTGCTGCTAGGTCTATATTAGAAATAGATCCGAACAATTTATCTCCAGCTCCGGATTTAGCAGTGATTTTGATGTCCAACTGTTTTAAACTCTCTGCAGTTTTATTGGCTGCATCAACTATTTTCTTTTCCTTGTGAGCTCTTTGTCTTAAGTTTTCCGCTAATACTTTTTTAGCAGAAGGGGTAGCCATGGCTGCCAATCCCTGTGGGATAAGGTAGTTTCTACCGTATCCGTTCTTCACGGTTACCACGTCATCTTTAAAACCTAAGTTCTGTATATCTTCCTTTAATATAAGTTCCATCGTCTTATTATTTTTATTTTAATAAATCGCCAACATAGGGCATTAAAGCTAAATGACGAGCTCTCTTAACGGCTACAGCCACTTTACGCTGATATTTCAAGGAAGTTCCGGTAAGTCTTCTTGGAAGCAATTTACCTTGCTCGTTTACCAACTTCATCAAGAAATCTGGATCTTTATAATCTACATACTTGATTCCGGATTTCTTAAATCTACAATATTTCTTTTGGGTGCTAGTCTCTATATTAAGAGGGGTCAAATATCTAATTTCCCCGTCTTTTTTACCTTTAGCTTGTTGTTCTATTGATGCCATAATCCTTACGCTTTAGCTTTTAACTTTGTTCTTCTTCTCTCTGCCCATGAAACAGCATGTTTGTCTAGTTTAACGGTTAAGAAACGCATAACACGCTCGTCCCTTCTAAACTCCAGTTCAAAAGGCAATAATGCCTCTCCATCTACTGTAAATTCGAACAAATGGTAAAAACCACTCTTCTTCTTTTGGATCGGATAGGCCAATTTCTTTAGCCCCCAGTTTTCTTTGGCTACCATTTTGGCACCTCTGTTAATTAAGAAATCCTCAAATTTCTTAACTGTTTCCTCTACCTGAGTATCAGATAGAACGGGATTTAAAATGAAAACAGTTTCGTAATTGTTCATATTATTAAAATTTTTAAGTGCGCAAAAGTAGTTATTTTTTATTCTATATACAAGAAAATGAATAAATCTTCGTTATAGTTTAGTATCTTGATAATGCAATGCGATAAAACTCAATTGATAACAACTATATTCAATATCATAACCATTTACACAACAAATATAGCAGTATTTACAACTTTTGTTGCAGCACAGCTATTTTTTTATGTACATTGACAATGATTTAACCCCACAAATCAACCAACTATGAAATTAAGATGTATAATTGTGGACGATTCGTCCATGCAACGGATGGCGGTTGCTAAATTGGTCAACAACCATCCCAGTTTAGCATTGGTCGCCGAATACAGCAATGCCATAGAAGCAAAAAACGGCATAAAAAACAATGAAATAGATTTAATCTTCCTGGATGTAGAAATGCCTATTATTACCGGATTTGATTTGTTGGAGTCCTTGGATAATAGCCCTCAGGTGATTCTAATTACCGGAAAACCCGATTATGCGCTCAAGGCATTTGAATACGATGTTACCGACTATTTGCACAAACCCATTTCCTTGTCCCGATTTGATGCAGCCGTAAAAAGGGCTATGGTAAAGTACGAGCAGATTAACAAGGTTATAGAAGACGAAGAACACATTTTTGTAAAGAGCAACCTTAAAAAGCGAAAGGTTATTCTAAATGACATAAAATGGATAGAAGCGTTGGGCGACTATATTAAGCTTGTCACCGATGAGGCTAATATCGTCATTTTATCTACCATGAAATCTTTTGAGAAGCAATTACCGGAAAATAAGTTTCTGCGAATCCACAAATCCTATATTGTGAATTTGGAGAAAATAGAGAAATTCAACAGTAAAAATGTAGAGGTAAGCGGAAAGCAAATACCGTTGAGCAGGAATAAGAAAACCGAACTTGCACAGGCTCTTAATAATTTTTGATTAAATTATATGTGGTCTACATTATAAATTACCCGCACTCCTCTATAGTAGGAAATGGCATCAAAGGATTTTTGAATTCTCATTATGTTATTTTTTGTTTTCGCGAGAGAATGCTTCTTTTCTATTTTCAATAGTATATTTTTCAGGTACTGATTTCTAATTCTGGCCACCGGAGGATATTCTGGTCCCAACACCATTTCCCCAAAACCGGCCCGCAACGATTTTGCAAACCAGTCTGCAGCCTCGTTTAGTACGTTGTAGTCTTTATGCTTAAAGGTTATCCTGATAATCCGGTTGGCCGGCGGGTATTTAAACTGCTCCCGTTCATAGAGTTGTTCCTTAAACATCTCATCGTAATCATGGGTAGTAACCTGCTGTAAAATTCTATGGTCTGGATCATAGCTCTGAATTAGGACCTTACCCCTTTTTTGGGTACGCCCTGCCCTACCGGCTACTTGGGTGAGCAACTGAAAGCTTCTCTCATGGGCTCTATAATCCGGAAAGTTCAATAAGGTATCTGCCTGCATGATTCCCACTAGGTTCACATTCCTAAAATCCAATCCCTTGGTCAACATCTGCGTACCTACAAGGATATCTATTTCTTGTTGCTCAAAAGCAGTAATGATTTTTTCATAACCAAATTTCCCTTTAGTGGTGTCTAAATCCATACGGCCCACTTTGGCTTCTGGAAACAGAGACTGCAACTCTTTCTCTACCTGTTCGGTTCCAAAACCCTTGGTATCTAAAGTGGTACTGCCACATGCTTGGCAACTGGTTTGTAATGCAATATGGTGACTGCAATAATGACATCGAAGTTGTTTTCGCAATTGGTGGTAGGTTAAGCTAACATCACAATTGGGACATTGTGGGGTATGGCCACAGGTGGTACATTCCAAAATAGGGGCATATCCCCTCCTATTTTGAAAAAGGATCACCTGCTCCCCATTCTCCAAAGTCTCGGCAATTTCCTCCATGAGCCTTTCGGAGAAATGGCCTTTCATTCTCTTTTTCCGGGACTGTTCCTTAATGTTAACCAATTCCATTTCTGGCATAAGGACATTGCCGTAGCGTCTTTTTATCTGGGCATAACCATATTTGGAGGTTTTTACATTATAAAAGCTCTCCACACTTGGGGTAGCGGATCCCAATAGCACCTTGCTTCCATGAAAATTCCCCAAGACAATGGCTGCATCCCTGGCATGATATCGGGGTGCAGGATCGTATTGCTTAAAAGAACTTTCGTGCTCCTCATCTACAATAATAAGTCCCAGGTTTTGAAAAGGAAGGAATATCGCAGAACGTGCCCCGATTATAATCTGTGCTTTTTCTTTCTTTCCTAATACATTATTCCACACCTCTATCCGCTCCTGAACGTTGTATTTGGAATGGTATACAGCTACCTTTTCACCAAAATAAGTCTGTAACCTGGCAATTAATTGGGTGGTAAGTGCAATCTCGGGCAATAAGTACAATGCCTGCTGTCCTGTCTTAATAACCTCCTGGATTAACTTTACATATACCTCGGTTTTCCCAGAAGAAGTAACACCGTGCAATAGGGTAACCTTGCCCATTGCAAAAGATTTTTCAATGTCTTGTAAAGCCTGTTCTTGGTATTCATTAAGGGACTTTAATGCCTCCTGCTGATCCCCGCCCTCAAAAACTATTCGGTCTGTTCTAATAAATTGCTCTTCCAGAATCCCCTTATCAATCAAGGTTTTAATAATACCGGGAGAACAATTGGCAGCTTTGGATAGGTCTGTAACCTTCACCGGTTTTTTGGTCATTGCTTGCAATTGGAACAATGACAGCACCACCTCCCGCTGTTTGTGGGCCCTAGAGAGACTCTGCAGCAATGCCTCTAGTTGTTCTTCAGTGTGGTAATCCTTCCCCAATTGAACATATCGCACCAGTTTTGGCTTGTATTGCTCATAGACTTCTTCCTTTAAAAAAATAATGTCTTTTTCTAGCAGCCTGTTCAGGATTGGGATTACATTCTTCCTTTCTAGGATGTCACTAATTTCACGCACCCTTAAAACTGATTGGTATTGAAGCGCTTCAAAGACCAAAAACTCCTCATCCTTTAGGTCGCTTTCATCAATTATTGCCTTCTCGTTCCTGTGGATTAGAGTTTCACTCTCAAGCAAAAAGGCGCTGGGGGTTGCGGCGCGAAACACCTCACCAACCGTACACATATAGTATTGTGCCAGCCAATTCCAAAATTGCAGTTGCATTGGGGTTACCAAGGGCTCCTCATCTATAATTTGATCAATTTCCTTGGCCTCATAGACAGTAGGAGCAGTTTGATGGACTGCCATCACCAAGGCGGTATAGATTTTAGATTTCCCAAAGGGAACAGCTACCCGCATCCCTGGTTTTAATAGCTGGGCCTCTGCACTAGAAATGCTATAGGTGAATTCCTTTTCTAGTGGAATGGGCAAAATAACATTGATAAAAAATGGTATACTCATAAGTTTCTAACCTTCTGCCCGTAGCCACATCTGGGTTCTAAAATAGCAATAATAGCTTTAGGATTCCCTGTTCTATCGTCTATCGTCTTCCACCTACCAAATACACTCTGTGCATCGGAAGGGATATACATCAACAAACACAATATCCCAACGATCCATTTACTTCTTCTTCCCATCTATCCTAATTTTTTGCGCAAAGAGTTTAATGAGGCATTCAATTCGAACCCCAGCAATAATATATTTGAATTTAACCAAATAAAAACTAACAATATTAGCAATCCCCCCAGAGCCCCGTATAATTCGTTATATCTGGCAAATTTCTCTACGTACACTCCAAACAAATAAGAGGTAAGTATAAAAAGCAGTGTGGTCATCATGGCCCCTGCCGAGAAGAACCTTGCCTGTTTGCCCTCTTTGGTGCCAAAATAATACAAGGTAGCCGTAATAAAATAAAAGAGCATTCCCAAAAATACAAACTTGCCATACTGTACCAAAGCAAAATTATCTTCATTCACCTTTGGAGCACTTTCCCCATGTATTATTTCATAAAGCCCCCCAAGAATATAGGCTTCAAAATAAACGTACACCACCGCTCCCATTAAAAGAAGTACGGATAATAGCAACCCTACCGCCAAGGCAGACAGGTATTGCCTAACCATGGTACGGTTGGGACTTTTATGGTAAGAGGTTTCGAACCCTCCAAAAATGGCGTTCACTCCATTCCCCATTAAAAATATGGAAGTGATAAATGCAATTGCCGATGAAAGGACATCCCCTCGTTCCTGCTCTTTTAACTGCAGATAGATCTCACTAAAATACTCACCAGTAGCCGTCGGAAGAAAGGACTCCAAAAACTCTAGGAATTCGGCATCAAAATTAGAATTCTCTAAAGCAACATAGGGAATGATAAACGGAATTAACGTAAATAAGAATATAAGCAATGGAAACAATGCCAGGAAAAGACTAAATGCAATGGCACTGGCACGCGTAGACACGGCCCCTCTTATGATTCCCAGGATATACATCTCCAATAGATCGTAGGAAGACAAACCTTCAAAACCCGGCAATTTAATTTTCTTTAGCAATCCAATTGCCCAATTAAGAAACGGTATTTTGCTTAATTTTTCCTCAATCTCTTTAGACATCTATATGGCTTTAAGGCTCAGATCCATATTATAAACGGAATGGGTTAGCGCCCCAGAAGATATGTAATCTACCCCACACTGGGCATATTTAGCTATGGTTCCTTCATTGATTCCTCCTGAGGATTCGGTTAAGCAGGCATCTCCAATTAGCGCTACCGCCTTTCTGGTATCTTCCAAGCTAAAGTTATCCAACAATATTCTGTAAACCCCTTGCGAAGCCAATATTTCATTTACCTCATCAAGGTTTCTAGCTTCCACTATAATCTTTAAATCCTTTTTATTTTCCGCTAGATATTCATTGGTCTTTTCAATAGCCTTGGTTATTCCCCCGGCAAAATCGATGTGATTATCTTTTAACATAATCATATCATAAAGGGCAAACCTATGGTTTTCGCCTCCACCAATTTTTACGGCCCACTTTTCTAATGCCCTAATCCCAGGCGTAGTCTTTCTAGTATCTAGAATTTTGGTATTTGTGCCTTTTAACAGACCAGTAAAGTATTTGGTTTTGGTGGCTATTGCACTCATCCTTTGCATGGCATTGAGCACCAATCGTTCTGCCTTAAGAATACTTTGCGAATTTCCAGATACATGAAAAACTACATCCCCATAATTTACCGCAGTTCCATCCTTAATAAGCACTTCCACCTTTAAGTCTTTATCTATGTAGTGAAAGACCTGCTGGGCAAATTCTACCCCGGCGATAATACCCTTATCCTTGACCAGCAACTTTGCTTTACCCTCTGCCGAGGACGGTATACAGGCCAAAGAGCTATGATCTCCGTCACCCACATCTTCCCGTACGGCATTTTTAATAATTAAATCCAATTCGGTCCTAAACTGTTCTTCTGAAATCATGCTAACTTTATTTCCATGCTAAATTAATAAAATGTTTGGGTTGTGCGGAGATTATCCCTGTCAAAGGCAAAGCGTTTTTGTTACTCTTGATGCCATTCACAACAATAATCCACACTTATTGCCTGAAAGTCATTAGAGACCACAACAAATTACCAGGCCATATTTATATTTTTTTTCATGAAAAATAAAAATTGCAGCTTACTTTTGCCTTATGACCATAAAGCTACTTGTACTGGGAAAAACGGACAGTGCTCCTTTGATCCAATTAATTGAGGAATACCAAAATAGGATAAAGCATTATGTGCGGTTTGAGTTGGAAATTATCCCGGACATTAAAAACACCAAGAATCTTTCAGAAAAACAACAGAAGGAAAAGGAAGGGGAAGCCATATTAAGTAGGCTGAATCCTTCGGATGTTCTTGTTTTATTGGACGAGAAGGGAAAGCAGTACAGCTCGGTAGCATTCTCCCAGTATTTGCAAAAGAAAATGAATTCTGGAATTAAACAATTCGTTTTAGTAATTGGCGGTCCTTATGGATTTAGTGATGCCGTTTACCAAAAATCACAAGGCTTACTTGGTCTATCCAAAATGACCTTCTCCCATCAAATGGTACGACTATTTGTGGTAGAGCAGATATACAGGGCCTTTACGATCCTGAAAAACCAACCCTACCACCATCAATAGTCTATCTTTTATACCTTACTTTTTTTCTTCAATTTGACGCAGCAGTTCCGATACCGCTGTCCTTAATTGTGCATCTTGCTTTTTAGCTCTCTCATCGGGAGTGCTTTTCACCAAGATATCGGGTACCGCGGGTTGAAGTTCCATATCCAGACCGGATTCCTTTATATACCACCCCCTATACGGCATGCGCACACTGGAACCATCTATCAGTCTATGGGATCCGGTGGAAATAACCGCACCAAAGGTCGGTTGCCCCACCAGGGTACCAATACCCAGGGCTTTGTAAGCATGCGAGAATATCTCGGCATTGGAATAACTACGCTCATTACAGAGGGCAATGGAAGGCTTGGTCCAAGCCGCCAATGGCAGTCGCTCGCTGTAGGGATAAGAGTCTACAAATTTCCCATGATCTTTTCCAAGGTCGTCTGTGGCACCCCTAGGAACTGTATACGCATGCTGCCTTACGGTTAATACAGCCATTAAGTAATCCGTGGTCCATCCACCACCATTGTAGCGAACATCAATTACAATACCTTCCTTCCCTTGTCCGGCAGCGGTCAACTCTCTTTCAAACTCCTCAAAACTGGTCCAGTTCATTCCTTGTATATGGATATACCCCAGCCTTCCTTCAGAATACGCTTCCGTAAGCCTTCTACGCTCTTTAACCCAAGCTTTATAATTGGCCCTTCTGTTAGACGAAACTGGCCTAATAACCACTTCCCTACTAGCACCCTTGCTGTTTTTTACGTTGAGATAGATCTTTTCGTTAACGGTATTGTTGAGCAAACTGTAGAAGTTGGTGGTTGGTGTTAGCTTTTTGCCATTAACCCCCGTTATGATATCCCCCACATAGAGGGTACTTAGTTGCTTCTGAGCTGGCATGGTTACCGTTGTAGAGACCACCTCTACACTTCCGTCCTTTAAGGGTGTTATGTCTACTCCCAATTGCCCAGTACTTTGGCGCTGCAAGGAGGTTCTATTCTCACCGCCCCTCATACCCATATGGCTGGCATTTATCTGTCCTAACATCCAATTAAAAACGAACTGGAAATCGACCCTAGTAGATGCCTTTAAGGCCAAGGGCTTATATTGAGCCTTTAAAAGGTCCCAGTCTTGCCCATTAAATTGTGGATTGTAAAATCCGTCGTTTATTGCCCTCCAAGCATCCTCAAAAATTTGATTCCCCTCTTCCTCATAATGGATATCCATGGTAGCGGAAAAGGCGATTCTCTCTATAGCATCCTTTTTTAAGTTGATCCGATAAGGTTTTCCAGATCTGATATAGTATAGAAACTCTTTTTTACTTCCAAAAGTTACGCTTCTCGGATTGGCGTCCCCTTGGGTCAATGCCTCTTTATCTTCTCCATCCCACTGTATCTTATAAAGATCTGCGTAGTTTTTTATATTGGTTCTGGTACCATTGCCCGTGGTGTAATAAAAGGTTTTTCCGTCTGAAGATATTCCTTGTAGAAATTCGCCCCCACTATAACGGGTTACTTGTACCTGCCGCTCATAGATCCCATCCAAGTCAATGGTAATAGGAGCAACCTCCTTGTTTCCATTTTCTTTCTTGGAATCATTTTTAGCGGACACTGCTTTTTTATCTGCTTCCAAAGCTGCCAATTCTTTCCAATCTTCCGGAGTTCGCTCCCAGTCCTTTTTTTGAAGCCACACAAACCAGACGTCATAATCACTGTTATTCCTATTGGAGGTAAACCCTATTTTGGAACCATCATCACTCCAGATAGGATTAATATCCGCTTTGGGGTGCATAGAGATATTGGTAGCGGAAGACCTGCCATCTACCTTTTGTATAAAAATATCGGAGTTAAACTCTAGATCCTTTAAACTATAGGCCAACCACTTATTATCTGGGGACCAAGCTATTCCCGATGGCAAGGACCAACCATTGTTATTTAGGGTAACCGCTTCGGATAGCTGGCCATTCTCAGAAATCTTGGACACATACAAAGACCCCCTGCCTAAGGTATAGGCAAGCGATTTCTTATCTGGCGACAACACCGGATTACCTACTTCGCTCTCAAAAAAGCTAAGCTGCTCTATCTTATGCTTCAAAGAATGAAACAAATCCTTTTGTTGGGCATCGGAAGACGTAATTTTGTAGAAATTCTGTACGCCATTTCTATCCGAAGTAAAGATGATAGTCTCCTCGTTCAGCCAAAATGCATTAGCATCTTTATAGGGAGATTGCGTTAGGTTTACCGTTCTGGTCTCTTCTTTATCGTTTCGGGTCAAGAATAGCTCTCCCCTTACTGTTAAAATACTATACCTGCCACTTGGAGAGGGAATTACCTGTTGGATACCATCTGTATAGGTTTTAGTAACAACGGGATCGAAACGGAAATCCGAATTTAACTCAAGTTGTACCAAACTAGACTCCTTGGAATCCACATCCACTAAAAACAACTTGTCCATCTGGGATAAAATGATGGTTTTCCCACCATTACCCAATTGGAAGGAGAAAATACCGAAATCGGCAAATTCGGTTATAGGCTCCATATCCAAAAGACCACCCTCTTCAGAAATACGAGCCATATGCACATTGTACTTCCCTGTCATGGACGATTGGAAGAATAGTTTATTGTCATTGCCCCAGATTGGCGAAAAATCATTGCCCTGAAAAGTAGTGATTTGGTGGTAGCTATCCGTTTCCAAATTGTATACCCATACATCCCTATTGGCACTGCCCCTATAGGCTTCCCTTGCAATACGGCAACTTCCCCTTGTAAATGCCAACAACCTCCCATCTGGAGAAAGCGTAGCATCGAACCCTAAACTGTTCAGTAATCTTTTTGGGGTACCCCCTTCCAGAGCCACTTCAAATATTTCGGGCTCCGACTCTACTTGGGCGAAATCCCTTTTAGATCCAAATAAGACCTTATTCTGGGAAGTCACATCCGTTAAAACATCGGATGCCGAAGCATAGGTGAGTCGCTTTGGAAGCCCTCCATTATAGGGAATCACAAATATGTCGTTACTCCCAAACCGATCGCTTTGAAAGACAATTTTTGAGCCATCATGAGTAAAGAAGGGGTTAGAATCATAGCCTTCGTGGATGGTTATACGTTTGGGATTGGAGCCATCTATATTGGCGGTCCAAATATCTCCTTGATATACAAACGCCAGCAAATCCCCTTTTGGACTTAAGTTTGGATTATGCACCAAATGATGTTGCGCATAGGCCATAAAGGAAAATGGCAGTAGTAGAATTGCCAAAAATTGCAAATAATAAGCAGTACGTTTGGTTAAAAAAACAGGTACATTCTTCATAAAATGAAAATTAAACAGAAATATTAAAAATTTAGAAAATAACATTTTTTACCTCCCCGATGGCAGGGCTATATAAAGGTTCTATCGCTAATATTAATATTGAACTAAATACATAAAAAACCTTTCCTTTTAACCAAGGAAAGGTTTTTACAGTTAAATCAAATAAATAGCCACTAGCTTAAATAGGATTTTGTTCTATCAAAGGATTGGCATCGATCTCATCTTGAGGTATGGCCCAAATCCATCTTTTATCATCCGGAGCAACTTCCAGTACCCCATTGGTGGTAGATTTTTTATGATTAGATCCAGTTCTATCCAAGGGAAGGTTCAATCGCTTTAGATCTAACCAACGGAATCCTTCTCCCCAAAGTTCTATACGTCTATGATCCATAATCTCATCAATTAAAGCCTGACCTGTATTAGTTGATAAGGTGTAATCGTCATCTCGGGTAGAGATTAAATCGAACAATACCTGTGCTGCCAGACCGTACTTCCCATCCCTAGCCAAGGCTTCGGCTTCTATTAAGTACATTTCGGCTGCCCGCATCATAGGAACATCCATTCGGCTATCCGAAGTACTTACCGTTAAAAACTTCTGGTTGGTATAGGGATATCTTTTGGCATTCCCTACAATGTTTACCCCAGAAGGCAGGTTTAAATGCTCACCAGTAGGATCCCACAAGGTTTTACGCACATCAGTATCGGATATTTTATCGTACAATAGGTTGCTTATAGATCTAGGGTTAGACCTAATAGAGGAAGAACTGTAATTTCTAGAAATATAAGCTCCCAGATTTCCAAAATAGTTGGTTTGATCTTCTACAATATGGCTTGCCCACATAAATTCGCTATTGGCATCAAGGTTATCCCTAAAGCCCTGCTTATAGGTTTCCTGATCCATTAAGGGGTACCCATTCCTAGCTTCCTGGGCAAATTGCGCAGCTAGCCCCCAATTTCCTTGAGTCAGTGCCACCCTCGCTTTTAATCCCTTTGCCACCGCTGCATTTAAGTGCGATTTATTGGGGCGCTCGTAACCTTCTAGTAAGGAAATAGCGTCATCAATATCTTTGTTGATTTGAGTATACACCTCTTCTACAGTAGATCGCTTAATAGGATCTATAGAGTTGTCTAATTTAATGGGGACTCCCAATTGCGAATTGCCACCCTCTTTTTTATATGCTGCAGCCCAGGTTTGTACCAACTGATAATGACCGTAAGCCCTGTACAAAAGGGACTGACCTTTAATTATGTCCTTTTCTGCTTGTTCTCCTTCGGCATCGTCTATACTATTGATAAGCACGTTGGCGTTGGCAATAAATTTATAAAACATCCCCCAATGACTAGTGTTATAGGAATTGGTTGGGGACGAGTTTAAATTCCACCTATAGGCGGTAGTCCATGTACTCGCATTAAAAACATGGTCTTCCCCCATTTCGTCCATATGCATACCAAAGTGACCTGCACCACCTCTTCCCTGGCTACCGTAACGAATATACATAGACCTATGAATACCGTTTAATGCCGCCATGGCCGTACCGGTAGTGGTAGAAACAGTTCCAGAAGAAACCTGATCTGTTGGGAACGTATCCAAGAAATCTTTCTCACAAGCTGTAAAGAATGGGAGTACAGCTAATATCGCGATAATTATATATTTTGATCTTTTCATCTTCTTACTATTAAAATTTTAATTTTAACCCTAGGGATACCACTCTGGAAGGCGTGTACACATTTGAGGTTGTACCGCTAAAATTCTGCTGAACGTTTAAGCCCTTCCTGGCGTTTATGGAAAACACATTCTCTGCATTTACAAAAAACTGCGCCGATGCCACATCTAATCTTTCTATCAGGTCTTGGGGTAGATTATAGGACAAACTTGCTTGTCTTAAGTTTAAATAGGAAGAATCTACCAACCATCTATCAGAAGTAGCATTAAAATCGGAGGTATTTCTAGGGTCCATTCTAGGCACATCGGTAATGTCCCCCGGCTTCTGCCAACGTTTTAAAATATCTACACTTAGCGCACTTCCGTAAGATCCAGAACTCATAACTCCCTGGTAGTTGTAATCTATACTTTCCCCACCCAATTGATATGTAAAGAGGAAGCCTAGGTTAAATCCTTTGTAGGAGAAAGAATTGGAAATAGCTCCTGTAAGATCTGGAATAGCCGTACCCGCATAATGATATTCTGCATTCCCTTGCTTAGTAGTCAGCGTGTTACCATCTATCACCCTTATGTCGTCACCATCGCTCTCTATAGCCTCTTCGTTGGCATAATACAAAGCAACCCCATCTGCAGGATCTACCCCGTACCAATTTCTAAGCCAGTAATCATAAATGGAACGCCCTACCATTAGCTTCTTAGAGCCGTTGATTATTTCATCTTGAGGCAGTCTAGTAAACCTATTTTCCAAGGTGGCCATATTAAATCCGAAGTCCCACTGAAAGTTCTCATTGCGTACCACATCAAAATTAAGGCTAAGCTCTATTCCCCTATTGTACATAGCACCAATGTTCCTGGTTATATCCGACACCCCACTGGAAAGCGGTAAGGGTACATTAAACAACAAGTTATCAGACTCCTTATTATAGTACTCTACTACCCCGCTTATTCTATTGAAAAGTCGGAACTCCAAAGCCACATCATAGCTTACGCTTGTTTCCCAGAACAGGTCCTTATTTTCCAAAGAGGCCTGCAAAACACCTGCTTCACTTTGGTTGTTATAACCTAGGTCGTACAGCCCTTGATAGGCGTAATAACCAATACCGGAGTTATTTCCTATTTCCCCATAGGACCCCCTTAGTTTTAACATATCTATCCAAGTTTGGTCTCGGAAAAGCTTTTCCCTATCCAAACGCCAAGCAGTACCAAACGACCAGAATTCTCCCCAACGGGTATCCTTGTAGAATTTGGAGCTACCGTCTTGCCTATAGGAACCACTTAAAAAATACTTTCCGTCATAGTTATAGTTCACACTACCAAAATAACTCTCATCTGCTTGGGAATCTTCATAGGAGTTTAACCTTAAAGTGGTAACAAAATTACTCAGTTCCGAGTTGCCATCGGCAATTACCCCTTGTCTAGACCCATTAAAATTATTGTATCTCATTCGCAGGGATTCGTGCCCCAACAAACCTCTTAGGTTGTGATCTCCAAAGCTTTTGGAGTAATTTAAAAGCTGGTTAAAGCCCACTGTAGTCCTTCTAGTGTAGGTTCTACCAGATCTACCCGCCGTAGCACCGTCACCTACAAACCTATTTTCAAAATCGGTATTGTAAAAATGACGTTGGTCCATACTGACATTGGTCCTAAAGCTCAGATCTTTCAATAGTTGAATATCTACATAGGTCTTTGCACTTAGGGAGGTAATTTCATCAATATCGTCGTTCAAGTCGATTTCAGCCAGTACGTGTCGGCCATTACTTGCACCACTGGGACGAATAACATCCAAGTCGTACATTCTTTTTCCATTTTCATCCAAAACATAGCCGCCATCAGGGGTATGCTGGTAAATATTATAAATTGGACCAATATTTCTAGTAAAACGAATAGGGTTTACAAAGGAGCTAGACTGGGAGGAAGTGGCCTGCGCCTGATTTCCATAGGAAGAGCTAACCCCTAGGTTCAATCCCGTCTTTAACCAACTGTTGGCTTTATAATTAACATTGGCACGACCCGACAATCTAGAAAAATCGGATTTTCTAATGTATCCGTCTTCCGTTAGGTATCCTAGGGAAACGTAGTAATCCATGGATTCTGAACCCCCGGTATAGCTCATATCATAGTTTTGACGATAGCCAACCCTTACTAACTCATCTTCCCAATCTAAATCGTCATAAATAAGTCGTGCATTGGGGTTTATTTTACCATTAGTCCCCACTATTTCATCGTTGGCAACATTATAGGGGTTGCTCAACAATTCACCATAGATATTTTGGGAAGCAAAGCTATTGGCAGCGGCTACATCTGCCTCACTGTCCAATCCAGGAATAGCCTCGGTATTTCTAAGGGCTTCCCACATAATTTCGTAATACTGATTAGGCTTTAACCTATCGTATTCTGGAATAGAACGGTTAACAACGCTATTGGAGACATTAAAAGAAAACTGTCCTTTTCTATTTTTTCCACTCTTAGTGGTTACCATAACCACCCCATTGGCCGCTTTGTTACCGTATAGAGCGGTAGAAGAAGCATCCTTTAAGATAGTAATACTTTCAATGTCATTTGGGTTGATGGAGTTGATAAAACCGTTAAAGGGAATTCCATCTACCACATATAGCGGAGCACTGGAAGCAGAAAAAGATCCAATTCCTCTAATCCGAATTTCCTGACCAGAACCTGGCTGACCACTTGATGCAGTTACGGCAACTCCAGCCGATGATCCTTCAATAGCCCCGGAAAGGTTGGTTATTGACCGCTTTTCCAAAGCGTCTGCATTAATTTGTGTGGCAGCACCCGTATAATCTGCCTTTTTAGCGGTACCATAGGCAACTACAATCACCTCGTCTAATTCACTGGAGCTTTCACTAAGCGTAATATTTATGGTTTTATTCTGACCAACCTTAACATTTCTGGTTTCCATCCCGATATAAGAAAAAACCAAAACGTCCCCTTCTTCGGCAACAATCTGATAATTTCCATCAAAATCGGTTTGTGTCCCTCTGGTAGTCCCTTTAATAACTATGGACACCCCTGGCAATGGAAGCTGCCCTTCATCCGTTACCACCCCTTTTACAGGAGTTTGCTGTGTAGCTTCGGCAATAATAGAAGTAATCTCCGAATCCGTAGCTACTCTAGACTGCTCTCTACGTGCCTGTTGCTCAAACTCCTTTAATAGTTCCTTTATGGAGGCGTTGTTTTTTTGAAACAACACAATTTGATTTTTAAACATCTTGTAATCCAAATCCATGTTAGACAAAAGACTGGCTAGCACATTGTTAATTTCTTGCCGTTTAACATCAATGCTAGTTTTTCTAGCAACATTTACCAAACTGTTGTTGTAGAAAAAATGATAGCCGCTTTTTTGCTCAATTTTATCGAGGATGTTCTTAAGCTCTGTAACCTCGGTTTTTAAGGTAATGGTCTGAGCGTGAACGTCATTAGCAACTAACTTTGCCAGACTAGTAATTAATAAAACTAGATAGATTTTCATAATTCTTAGAAACTGTTTTCTAAGCGAAAACCTTATTGGTCCGCTTTTTTTCATAACTTAGAAGTGTTTAAATGTTAGTCAATGGTTTAATTGATTAATAAAATGGACAAAAGGGGGTGCTGCTACACCCTCTTTTTATCGTTACTTTTTCTCTTTATAATCGAGAATAATCTTTTGGTTTACTTCTTTATATTGAATTGGAGAAGACATTACCAAAAGCTGTAATGCTTCTTTCATTGTTAGATTATCAAAGGTTCCCGTATATTCATATTTTAAAAGTTTTGGTGAGTTGATTTTTATTTTCACGTCGTACTTACGTTCCAGGTCCAACACAACCTGCTCCATGGGAGTGCTTTTAAAAATGAGACTTCCCTTTTGCCATGCCACCGCATCTTCCAACACCACTTTTTCTACATCCATCTTCTTATTTTCCTTGCTGAAGATGGCCTTTTGGGACGGGGCTAATAGAAGGGGTTCCTCAGCTTCTCGCAAAACCTCTACCTTACCGCTAATTAAGGTTGTTTCGGTCTGAGTGTCGTTTAAGTACGACTTAACATTAAAGGTGGTGCCCAACACCTTGATGTCAAAATCTTGGGTACTTACAACAAATGGCTTTATAGAATCGTGCGTAATATTGAAATACCCTTCCCCAATAAATGAAACCGATCTTTTAGCGCCCTTAAAGATTGCGGGGTATTCTATTTGACTGTCCATATTTAAGAGCACCGTGCTACCATCGGGCAACACCACTTCCTTTTGCTCCTTGCCTTTATTGTGGACCAGCATCATCTCGGAATTACTTGGACCTCCCTTATCTCCTAACTTGCCCGGCTGGTAAAGGTGTAAAAGCAATCCAAAAAGAACAACCACTGAAGCAGCAGCGGCGTATTTTGCAAGTTGAACCCTCTTTTTAGCCAACTGTTTTCTTTTAAACTTATCGTAGACTCCAGCTACCACCCCATCTTGCCCCTGTCGCAATTCCTCGGCAACCAGTTCTGCTTTTAAGGCACTAAACTGGGCCAGGTTATCGGGATTTTCCCTGAGCCATCGCAAAACCTGCTTGTCTTCTTCGTGGGAAGTTTGTTTTCTTATATATCTGTATAGTAGCTGCTTCATTGGTAAACTGCGTCTTATACATATAAAGACGAAGGAAATGATAGTACCCCCCACCCAAGTATCATTTTTTTTAAATAGCTAATATTTTTGGTGGCCATTGACGCTCCAATGAAGGTTTCATTATGCCTAATGCCTTAAAACATTTCTTTAGGAATCGGTAGTAGTAGTAGTAGTAGTAGTAGTAGTAGTAGTAGTAGCAGTAAGACCTGTTAGTGTGAACTAAAATGATGCTGAGGCCAAGATTGCCACAACTGAAAATTGAAAGTATGCCTAGTTTATAAAAACAGGTGCATAAACTCTTGTAAATGCAAGCGCATGTGTTTTAGGGCCTTACCAATTTGATTTTCCACAGTCTTTACGCTAATCTCCAGTTCCTCAGAAATATCCCTATGGGAGAGTCCGTCCACTCTACTTTTTACAAAAACATTTCTGCGTTTTTCAGGTAAGAGCGCAATAGCTTTTCTAATCTGTTGCTCTAACTCGTCCTTTAATAAACTGGAAGCCCCTTTGTTGGAGAGCGCCTGGTAATTGATCCAGTGCTCAATTTGTTCACTTCTCCCGTGTTGGTCCAAGTGCCTACTTTTTTTCCTTAGATGATCTAGACAGCGGTTCTTTACGGTTACAAAAAGATACCCACTTAGGTTGGTCAATACCACGCCATCCTTTCTTTTTTCCCAAAGCGTTAAAAATGCATCTAGGACAATTTCCTCGGCATCTTCCTCCCCACTCACATAACTCTTGGCAATGTGCAGCAATCTCTTGTAGTACAAGTCAAATATTTCTTCGAACTGTATGCTTCGGGAGGCATCTAAATCCATATAGGCATCAATTTGTACGCTCGGCACTACAAGCTTTTACCACTTGCGCATATTGCCAAACATAAATAAAAAAAAACAACTAAGGAAATGTTAAAAGGAAATCTTTGATAATAGCAAGTCTAAGAATTCATTGTACTGAATGCCTATTCTAGGGTGTGGTCTACAACTATTTTGCCCCTACCACAATCGCCATCCAAACGTCCATAATTGGAATTATACAGCAGCATCCTACTTGGAAATCTCCTTAGGGAGAACCCATCCATTTCCGTAACTTCAATGAAAAAGGAACATTTGGATTTGGTAAATATTGGTAATCTTCCCGCTCTCCTCTCTTTGATGAAATGTGGCCGACAGCACCAAAAAAAGAAGCCCCGGGAAGTTCACCCGAGGCTTTAATAATATGCCTGCAGATAAATTTCCCAGGGCGTTCATAATTAATTGTGTGGCTTTGCCATCCCTTTTACGTTTCTAGTACAACACTCTAAATTTTATGGTGTTATCTATCTTTTTCAAGGCTTTAATAACATCCTTGTTGTATTTCTTATCCAAATCTGTAATCACATACCCCAACTCACTATCCGTGGAAAGGTACTGTCCGGAGATATTCATATTGAACCTTGCTAAAACCTCATTAATTTTAGCCATTACCCCCGGTACATTTTTATGGATATGCAAAAAACGATGTGCATTGTTTTGCTTAGGCAGTCTTATATTCGGAAAATTTACAGCATCTACGGTATTTCCAGAGTTTATATAATCCCTTATTTTATTAGGAACAAACTCTGCTATATCCCGTTGCGCCTCTTCGGTACTACCTCCAATATGCGGGGTTAGGATTACGTTATTTAGACCTTTCAACTCAGTATAGAATTCTCCGTTACTCCTAGGCTCCTCTGGAAAAACATCGATAGCCGCGCCAGCAATTTTCCCGCTCTTTAGTGCGGCTGCCAAAGCACTGATATCTATCACAAAACCTCTGGATAGGTTTACCAGAAGGGCACCGTCTTTCATCTGACTTATCTCTTTCTCACCAATAAAATTATGGTTCGCCTTATTATCATCAATATGCAGGGTAACTACATCCGAGACATTCAATAGCTCTTCCAGAGAAGTACATTTTGTAGCGTTCCCCAAGGCCAATTGATCGCCCACGTCATAGTAATAAACGTGCATTCCAAGAGCTTCGGCCAATACGGACAGCTGTTTACCTATATTTCCGTAACCAACTATACCTAGGTTTTTACCCCTTACCTCCTTAGAGTTTGCAGCGGTTTTATTCCATTCTCCATTGTGAATTTCGGTACTACGTGGAAAAATACTTCTCATCAGCATAATAATCTCACCAATGGCAAGCTCTACCACAGACCTGGTATTGCTATAAGGCGCATTAAATACTGCCACCCCTCTTTTCTTGCAGGCTTCAAGATCTATTTGTGTGGTTCCTATACAGAAGGCACCCACTACCATCAATTTATCGGCAGCTTCCAATACCTTCTCCGTTACTTGGGTCTTAGATCTGATTCCAAGAACGTGCACATCCTTTATTTTTTCTATTAACTCCTCCTCCGTTAAACTGTGCGTTAAAAGCTCTACTGAGAAGCCTTCTTCGGATAGGGATTCATACGCGTTGGGATGGATGTTTTCCAACAAAAGGATCTTAATTCTATTTTTTGGGTAGGATATCTTTCTAGGCAATTTATTTACATATAAAAATTCATCTAAATTTGGAGTGATGTAGTCAGCATTCTTCGCTGCTTTCTCCCTGTGTACATTTTCGGTATAAGCGAAAAACTTATCGGCAATACCTGCTTCACGCATTACGTAGTCGCTATACCCATCGCCAATAACCTGCACTTCCCCTTGAAGACCAAGGTTCTTAAGGCATGCAATTTTTCCGTTATGGGAAGCTAATACATTTTCTTCATCAAAGCCAATGATCTTTCCATTTTCATCAAATTTAAAGGTATTGGCATACACCCTATCTGCAGGGATGTTATACTCCTCTACAATAGGATCTATAAACTCCTTAAATCCGCATGAAATAACATAAATATCATCGGAATAGGTTTCAAAAAACTCCTTATTGGATGCTATAGACTTGGATATTTTATGGCGCAACAAATCTACCAATTGCTCCAAATCGTCTTTATGGGCATCCAATAATTTAATGCGTTTCTCCAAGGATTCCGTAAAAGAGATATCTCCATCTATCCCCAAATTGGTGATTTTCTGGATCTCTTCTATAATTTCTTCCTTATCACTTCTACCTTCCAGTGTGATTTCCGCCAAAACATCCAAGGCTTCTACCCTTGTGAGCGTACTATCAAAATCGAACACGTATTTTCTGCTTTCTACTACCATTTAGCCTGAAAAAAAATTAAGGTGTAAAAGTATGAATAATTATCGTCCGACGCTGTAAACTAACCCAAAAACTGAGCTAAGAACTGGTTATTTAAACAAAAATTAAGAAAAATTAAATTTGAAGGTTGAATATTATGAATTCCTTAAAACGCTTTACTTACAACCACCTAAAATTGCTTTTATACATGGCTGAATAAAAGACAATTGGCTACATCCAATCTGCTACCCTCAACCACATTGCCTACTCCGAAGATGTTAATTCTCACCCAATAAGCAACAACCTCCTGCAGTTGTTAGCAGGGAATTAAATCTCTGTAGCGATTAGCTACACTAGTTGGTATTAATATAAATAATCCCCGCAATCATAGCCAGGCCAAAACTCATTAAGGTACCTATAAGAATATATTCTGTTAGCTTCCGAGAATTACCTTCCTTAAGATCATTAAACCGAAATACGGATTTTGCTGCAATTAACAACCCAATGGCCTCCCAACGTCCCATTACGATGAATCCAAGCACAAAAAGCCGTTCTATAATACCAATATACTTCCCAGCATTGGGCAGGGATTTATGGTCTAGCGATATCCGATCTGACATCCCTTCCAGAAGCTGTGCCATTATTATGGAGGAAGGGCCGCCTACAAATACGATGGCCGTTACCAAAGACCAGTCCACCTCACTTATTAAGAACAAGGTATGCTCCAATAGATTGGCGTGATAGGCACAACTATAGAGCACCACCAAGTGCAACAACTGGTCTATAAAAAAGGGAATGGAGCGGTATTTAAATAAGTGAAGTGCATACATCTTCCCTAGATCTATAAAATAATGCGATCCGGCAATCACTGCGGCCCAGAACCATAGATCTAAGTCCCACAGCAAAAGCATGGTAACCCCAAAATGTACCAAAATGTGCAAATACAAATAACCAGATGCCATTTTATGAACCTCCTTATGCACCACCCATCGGGTAGGTTGCAACATAAAATCGCCAATAAGATGTGCCAATAAAAGCTTGGTAAATAATAGCATCCCTATACTTTTTTTGTAATGGTTTCGTAATACTGCAATAGATCTAGTACTAGATCCATTCTTGCGCGTTGAAGGCGCTGACTCACCGCAGATTGCTTGATTCCCAAGCGATCTGCAATCTCTTGTTGTGATTCCGATGGATATTCTAAGGTTATCCGTACAATTTCCGAAGATACCTCGGACCAGTTATCCATAAAATCCAAGGCCAATTTCAACATCAGATTTAGAGACCTATCTTTTTGCTCATCCCCAGTAGCCATGGCCAGGTTCAACTTTTGATCCTTCAAGGTTTCAAACATCCTTCCAGACCGTTGGTGAGCCTCCCCATTAGACTCACTTACGCTTGCAGCAGTATAGGCTTCGCTCCCTATACCTATCCCCATCCTTACATCCAAAGACTTGTTCATCTTAATGATCGCTTTGATATGTATGGCCGTGCGCAAGGCTTTTTGCGGACTGGTCTTTATCTGGAACTCATCTCCCCTATAAATTTCCCAATCCAAGGGGGAATTGCCCAAACTCCCTAAAAAGCTTTTTAAATTGGCCATCCAATCGGAGGAGCTGTCCCTTTGAGAATTAATAATATCTCCAGTAATTATAGCAACCATTATATATTATCTATAAGGCTAATATACAAAAATATAAGTAAAATCGCTTATATAATGAAATATAAGGTGAAAAGCTTATAATAACCTTGCCATCCCCAGTGCATAGGCCTAGTGGCCATCTACGGTTATGGGGAGCTAGACAATATTAAAACCAACGCCTTACCAGTACGCGATATTTTTGAAACTCTTTTGGGAATTTTTTGAAGAGTATCTCCTCTTCCGGTTCAATTTGGAAAGCATTTATATAGTACACAAAACCAGCTGCAAGCAAGGTATTAAAGGCATTTCCCAAGTACAATCCCCAGCCTAATAAAACAAGCAACAAAGCCAAGTACATAGGGTTCCTAGAATACTGATAAATTCCTCCTGTAACCAATGTAGCAGTCTTGGTAGGTGACTTAGGATTTATAGTGGTAGAAGCCCTAATGAATTGAATTATAGACACCACCCCCACAATCAAAGCCACCCCAAAAAGAAAGGCCATTAGGTATTCCCTTCCAAAAAAATCGAAATACCCAACAGGTAAATATTCAGCTAAGACATACATGAACCCTGCAAAGATAATTGTAACAATCACAGGTGGAATTTTTAATTTCATACGGTAAAAAAATAATAGAGCAATAAAATTACTACTTTTGGATGAGCCAAAATAATTTATAAAACTAAGGCCTACAACTATACACTCTTTAAACTAGAATAATGCAATTGGTATTTGCCACTAATAACCGCAACAAACTACAAGAAGTACAAAAATTATTTCCTCCGGAAATAACCTTATTATCCTTGGAAGACATTGGCTGCCATGAAGATATAGCGGAAACCGCTACCACCTTGGAAGGCAATGCCATTATTAAGGCCAATTTTGTCACCGAAAATTACGGATATCCCTGCTTTGCAGATGATACGGGCTTATTGGTAGATGCACTAGACGGTGCACCGGGAGTGCATTCTGCAAGATATGCTGGAGATCAAAAAAACACAGAGGACAACATAGACAAGTTACTAGATCAATTAAAGGGAGTATCTAACCGCTCTGCTCATTTTAAAACCGTAATTGCATTAAACGTTGACCAGAAGCAATACCTTTTCCAAGGCGTTGTTACAGGTACCATAGGAACGGAACGGAAGGGCGACAAGGGGTTTGGATACGACCCCGTATTTATCCCCGAAGGATACCAACAATCCTTTGCACAATTACCCTTAAGCACCAAAAACCAGATTAGCCATAGAGCTAAGGCTACGCAACAACTGCTTGCCTTCTTCAAATAAACAACCCACCAACTATTATGAGTACCACACCAATTGCTAAGATTAAAAATCATAGAATATTTAAAAGAAAAGAGACGGTTGGAGGCATATTAATTATTGTTTTTGCCATCTTATTAGCCATCACAGAGCTCATAAGCAATAACCTACGTGAGCAAATGCTCATCTCTCAAAACCAAGAGGTAAATTACTCTAACTGGTATCAGGCAAAAAGCATTAAACAGAACTTAAAGGAAAACCAACTAGACCTATTACAGGCGCTTTTGCAAGCAGGACTCATTCCTAAAGAGGAACAACAGAACTTTAAAAACGTAATAGCCCATACCAAGTCCATGGTCATAAAATACGATGCAGAAAAAACCGAACTTTTACTAGGTTCCGCTAACATTCCAACCAAGTATTGGGCACAGGATCTAGACGGGAAAATGGGGAAAATAATAGGTGTAAAGGAATGGGGCGAAAAAACCCTTCTCTATGATGGAGCCTCTCAAAAAATGAGTATGGGAAAACTACTTTTCCAAATATCCATCGTGTTATGTGTAGTCTGCGTTATTATAAGGGATAATGAAAGTTTACGGACCAATTTTATAGTCCTATCCTTGTTTTTTGGGTTGATTGGCATCCTATCTGCCAGTTACGGTCTTATGCAGATATTATGGGAAGTTTAAAAATGATTAGGAATAAAATAATAGTTTTTAAAAATTAAGTATTACCTTTGCCGCTTCAATTAACGCCGCTGGTATAGCATGTGTTGTAGTGAGTCTTAATAGGTTATAGAAAATAATCGCTCCGATCAACATACATATTTGCGATTATTTAATAACATATTATGACAAAATTTGAAGCATTAGGGCTAGATCAGTCCCTATTAAATGCTATTTCGGATCTTGGATTTGAGAGTCCGTCCGAAGTACAAGAAAAAGCAATCCCAATCTTATTGGAAAATGAAACCGACTTGGTTGCCCTAGCCCAAACCGGGACGGGAAAGACCGCCGCATTTGGTTTTCCACTAATTCAAAAAATAGACCGCACTAGCAGAACAACCCAAGGGTTGATTCTCTCCCCTACCCGTGAACTATGTTTACAGATTACCAATGAAATGGTACATTATTCCAAGTACGAAAAAGGATTAAATGTAGTTGCCGTTTACGGAGGAGCAAGTATTACGGATCAGGCCCGACAAATAAAGAGAGGCGCTCAGATAATAGTTGCTACCCCAGGTAGAATGAAGGATATGATCAACAGAGGGTTGGTAGACATTTCCAAAATTGACTATTGTGTACTAGATGAGGCCGATGAAATGCTAAACATGGGCTTTTTTGAGGATATTAAGGATATCTTATCCAATACCCCAAAAGAGAAATCAACTTGGTTGTTTTCTGCAACCATGCCCAAAGAGGTTTCCATTATTGCTAAGAAATTTATGCACAGTCCACAAGAAATTACAGTGGGCACTAAAAACTCTGGTACCAATAACATACAGCACGAGTATTATGTGGTAGGTGGTAGAGACCGCTACCCCGCATTAAAAAGATTGGCAGATACCAATCCAGATATCTTTTCCGTTATTTTCTGTAGAACCAAAAGGGACACCCAAAAAGTAGCCGAGAAACTAATCGAAGATGGTTACAATGCAGGTGCTCTTCACGGAGACCTAAGTCAGAACCAAAGAGACTTGGTGATGAACTCGTTCCGTAAGAGACAAATACAAATGTTGGTTGCAACTGATGTTGCAGCAAGAGGAATTGATGTGGATGATATTACCCACGTTATTAACTATCAGCTTCCTGATGAAATAGAAACCTATACCCACCGAAGTGGACGTACAGGAAGAGCAGGGAAAAACGGAGTTTCCATGGTAATTGTTACCAGGAGCGAAATCCGTAAGATAAAGGCGATAGAAAATAAGATAAAGCAATCCTTCGTCGCTAAAAACATTCCTACGGGCATGGAAATCTGTGAAATTCAGCTTTACCATTTGGCCAACAAAATAAAGGACACCAAAATAAACAAGGACGTAGACAACTACCTACCAGCTATTAATGATGTACTGGAAGGCATAGATCGCGAAGAATTAATCAAAAAAATTGTCTCCGTAGAGTTTACACGTTTCTTTAACTACTACAACAAATCCAAGGATCTAAATGTTACTTCTACCCGCGATAGAGGTGAGAGCAGTAACGGAGCGCCTAGTAATGGAAATGTAAGATACTTTATAAATGTTGGGGAAAAAGATGGCTACGACTGGATGTCTCTAAAAGACTTTATAAGAGATACCGTTAATTTAGGCCAGGATGATATTTTTAAGGTAGATGTAAAAGATAGTTTTTCTTTCTTTAACACAGATGCCGCAGCTACGGAAGAAATCTTAAAAACCTTTACGGACTTTAAGGTAGATGGCCGATTTGTTAATGTGGAAGTTTCCAAAAACCCAGGTGGTGATGGCGGAAGAAGACGCAGTGGCGGTAGAAGTGGCGGAGGCGGTAAGCGGGATTTCCGTTCTAACGACCGCAGTAAAAGAAGAAGAAATGACCGAGGCCCCGGCAAAGGAAACACTTCTAGCAACTCTGGAAGACGCAGGACTCAGAAAAAAAGTGACTTCTATTAGTTAATTGTATACTAAAAAAATACGCTTCGGCGTATTTTTTTAGTTAGTTTACCAAAACTAATTTTGGACTATTTTAAATGAGAACCTTTTTACTTATCCTTCTAACCCTTTTTGTATCTTTTAGTTACTCGCAGGAAACTGATACTAACGATGATCTAAAAAAGCTAAGAGCGGTAGTCATCAATGCCCAAACGGACCAACCAATGGAAAGTGTCCACGTGGTAAACCTAAATCAGGTTGTGGGAACCATCACCAACGAACAAGGTGAGTTTCAAATCCCCGCCCAGGTAAATGACACCCTGTTTTTCACCTTTTTAGGTTTTAAATCACAAAAAGTTCGGGTTACCAATGATATGTTCAGGTTTAAGAATACTGAAATTTCACTCACGGAGCTAGCCTACGCCTTAGAAGAAGTAATAGTAAGACCTTACTCCCTTACCGGCTATTTGGAAATAGACGTTAAAAACTTACCGTTAAACACCGCATTTCAGTATAGTATTTCTGGATTATCGGTAGGATACGAGGCAGGAAGTAAAAATCCAAGTGCGGTTACCAAAGTATTGGGCGCCATACTAAACCCTGCAGATCTCTTGCGGAATCTATTTGGGAAAAAACCCAATCAGATGCGAAAATTACGCCAGATGAAGGAAGACGATAGAATTAGGGATCTCTTGGCTTCCAAATTCGATAGAGAAACCCTCACCGAGTTACTTCAGTTAGAAAAAGTGGATATCGATGATATTCTCAGCAATTGCAACTATTCACAATCCTTTATCACTACTGCCAATGATCTTCAAATTTTAGACGCCATCAGCAGTTGTTATGAGGAGTTTAAGGTGCTAAATAGAAAGCGATAAGAGGAGTTGCCACAAACAACGGTATCTTAACTTTAACGGAGGCTATACGCATTGTTTCCCCCTTACTGCTGTAGCACTAAACCCAATTTAGTGGTTTTCCCATAGGAGCTTATCGCCACCAGAAATATTAGACATCCTCTATAGCGCTCTACTACCGCTAATTAGTAAAGCTAAAACAGCTAGACCCCTATAAAAAAGGCAGGTTTTTACCCGCCTTTAGCCTTCATTTAACCCGCATTATTCACCAAGAGTTTTTTCTTCAAGGAATTTGAGGATAAATTTTGCATT
>NZ_VVIN01000038.1:0-34763 GCF_008711145.1 Arenibacter lacus | reverse complement strand
AACTAAAAAAACTCCTGATGGTGATCAGGAGTTTTTTTAAAAATGTATTTAAGCTAATGCCTTAAATGGCATTTTCCTTTTTAATCACGTTAAGGGCAGAGCCTTCCTTAAACCAATCTATCTGTGTTTGGTTATAGGTATGATTCAACTTTATAAGATCCTTGCTACCATCTGCATGAACCAATTCTAAAGTAAGTTGCTTGTCTGGAGCAAACTCATTAATGTCAATGAAATTGAAAGTATCATCTTCCTGAATAAGATCATAGTCTTTTTCATTGGCAAAAGTAAGCCCCAACATCCCTTGTTTCTTAAGGTTGGTCTCATGGATACGTGCAAAAGATTTCACCAATACCGCAGCAACTCCCAAGTGTCTTGGCTGCATGGCGGCATGTTCTCTAGAAGAACCTTCACCATAGTTATGGTCTCCTACTACAATGGTTCTAACCCCTGCAGCTTTATAGGCACGCTGTGCATCTGGCACGCCTTCGTACTCCCCTGTCAATTGATTCTTAACAAAGTTGGTCTTCTTATTAAAATAGTTCACCGCACCAATTAAGGTATTGTTCGCTATATTATCCAAGTGTCCACGGTACCTTAACCAAGGTCCGGCCATGGAGATGTGATCTGTAGTACACTTACCATCTACTTTAATCAGAAGTTTTACTCCTTGCAGCTCTGCTTCGGTTAGCGGCTCAAAAGGCTCTAACAACTGTAGTCTCTCACTCTTTGGGTCAACTACTACTTCTACAGAGCTTCCGTCCTCTTTAGGAGCCAAGTATCCGTTATCATCTACTTCGAAGCCCAAGGGTGGCAACTCTATACCTCTTGGCACATCCAATTTCACTTCTTCCCCATCCTCGTTGATCAGGGTGTCGTTCATCGGGTCAAAATCCAATCGCCCTGAAATAGCAATTGCGGCAACCATTTCTGGAGAACCTACAAAAGCATGGGTGTTTGGGTTCCCATCTGCACGTTTAGAGAAGTTTCTATTAAAGGAATGTACAATGGTATTTTTTTGATCTCCCAACATATCACTTCGATCCCACTGACCAATACAGGGTCCACAGGCATTGGTAAAGATAGTAGCTCCAATATCCTCAAAAGTCTTTAGGAGTCCATCACGCTCTGCGGTAAATCGTATTTGTTCCGATCCCGGATTTATTCCAAAATCGCTCTTAGGTTTCAATTTCTTATCAATAGCCTGTTGAGCAATGGATGCAGCACGTGTTAAATCTTCATAGGAAGAGTTGGTACAAGAACCGATTAATCCCCACTCTACTTTTAATGGCCAATCGTTAGCACGAGCCTTTTCTCCTAACTCCCCTACTGGAGTAGCAAGATCTGGAGTAAACGGACCGTTCAATAGTGGTCTTAAAGTAGAAAGATCTATTTCTATAACTTGATCAAAATACTGTTCCGGATTTTCGTATACTTCGTCATCTCCGGTTAGGTATTCTTTAATTTTATTAGCTTCATCGGCCACTTCTTCTCTATCCGTAGCACGTAAGAAACGCTCCATAGCATCATCATAACCAAAGGTAGAAGTGGTAGCCCCTATTTCGGCCCCCATATTACAAATGGTTCCTTTTCCTGTACAAGAAAGATTTTTTGCACCTGGTCCAAAATATTCTACAATAGCACCAGTTCCACCTTTCACGGTAAGAATTTCGGCTACTTTTAAAATTACGTCTTTGGAAGCCGTCCAACCATTGAGCTCCCCGGTTAATTTAACCCCAATTAATTTAGGAAAACGAAGTTCCCAAGGCATTCCGGCCATTACATCTACCGCATCGGCTCCTCCTACACCAATAGCAACCATTCCTAACCCACCGGCGTTTACCGTATGCGAATCGGTACCGATCATAAGTCCTCCAGGGAAGGCATAATTTTCCAATACCACCTGGTGAATGATTCCTGCGCCTGGCTTCCAAAATCCGATTCCGTATTTGTTGGATACAGACTCCAGAAAATCAAAAACTTCATGACTCACCTCATTAGCACGCAATAAGTCTGGTGCAGCTCCTTGTTTGGCTTGTATTAAATGATCACAGTGAGTGGTGGTTGGCACTGCTACCTTAGATTTCCCTGCTTGCATAAACTGAAGCAATGCCATCTGTGCAGTAGCATCTTGCAATGCAACCCTATCAGGAGCAAAATTTACATAATCCTTACCTCTGTTGAATGCTACGGTTGGATTCCCGTCCCATAAATGGGCGTAAAGAATTTTCTCCGAAAGGGTCAAAGGCTTGCCAACAATACTACGAGCTTTATCTACACGCTCTGCCATTGTAGCATACACCTTTCTAATCATATCAATATCGAATGCCATTATATATAATATTTTGAGTTATCGTAATTTTTCAAAATTAAGAAAATACACCAATTTAATAAAACTTTTAAACAAAGATTAGCCCAATTTTACACGATTGCAAAAAAGAATGCCCTAAACCAATCCCAAATGCAATTCCTAGGGCCTTTTTATAGCAAGTAAGCGCCCCAAATACCTAAAAATTATTACATCAGCTTTTCAATAATATCGGTCTCCGATATACCTTCGGCTTCTGCCTTGTAATTTTTAATGATTCTATGCCTTAAAATCCCCATTGCCACCGCTTTAACGTCCTCAATATCGGGGGAAAACTTTCCGTTTACCGCCGCATGGGCCTTAGCAGCCAGAATTAAATTTTGAGAGGCCCTGGGACCTGCTCCCCAATCTAAATATTGCTTTACAAAATTGGATGCCCCTTCTATTTTAGGTCGGGTACTATTTACCAATTCCACCGCGTATTCCACCACCTTATCTGGTACGGGAATCCTCCTTACTAAATGTTGAATTTCGAGGATTTCGGCCGCAGTAAACATGGGGGTTATCTTTTGCTGCGTATCCGAAGTAGTAGCCTTAACCACACGTATCTCCTCCTCTACAGAGGGGTATTGTAATTCCATGGCAAACATGAAACGGTCTAATTGGGCTTCAGGTAAGGGATAGGTTCCCTCTTGCTCTATGGGGTTTTGAGTAGCCAACACAAAATAGGGCTCATCTAACTTATAAGAATTCCCTGCGATGGTAACCGAACGCTCTTGCATGGCCTCTAATAAGGCCGCTTGGGTTTTAGGCGGGGTACGGTTAATCTCGTCTGCGAGGATAATATTAGCAAATACAGGTCCCTTTATAAATTTAAAGTTCCTATTTTGATCTAAGACCTCACTGCCTAAAATATCGCTTGGCATTAAGTCTGGGGTAAACTGAATGCGTTTAAAATTGAGCCCCAGCGCCATGGATATGGTATTCACCATTAAGGTCTTAGCTAATCCGGGCACCCCAATTAACAAGGAGTGACCTCCGGTATAAATGGAAAGTAGCAATTGATCTACCACCTCCTCTTGCCCGATAATAACCTTGGCTATTTCCTTTTTAAGTTCTTGGTGTTTTACTACTAAGTTTTTAATTGCCGCTACATCTGACATGCCCTTATTCCTTTAACCAATTATTGGCAAAGTCGCATTCCCTATTTGCTGCGTTTACACTTACGTAGGTATCCTTAATGTGCTTCTCCATCCATTTTTTGATGGCCTTGAACTGCTTTTCTCTCAGGGCCAATTCCTGGATTTTTATATAGTCTTGGGAGAAATCGGCCACATGTTCATCATAGCGATTGGTGATCTTCATGATCTTATATTTTGGTCCGCCACCCCTTGGGTCGTTTTCCAAAATAGGTCTAGAAATCTCATTATCCTTAATATTCCTTACCTGATTATACAGGGAAGGCTCCATCTTGGTCAGCTCGAACCTAGAACTGAAGTCGGCCGGATTCCGCAATAAACCTCCATCATATTTAGTTTCCTTCTCATCGGAGAAATTAAGGGCTGCTTCCGCAAAAGTAAATTTACCGTCCATTACTCCCTGACGTATACTATCCAATTCTTTCCTCGCCTTCTCCAATTCCGATTGGGAAATTTCTGGGCTTATTAGAATATGTCTTAAATCTAACTCCCTACCTCTAATTTTTTCAACTAAAATAATGTGATATCCAAAATCGGTTTCGAAGGGTTCGGAGATCTCTCCTTCCCTTAAACTAAAGGCAACATCCTTAAACTCCTTCACAAAAGGAGTTTCCCTGGTCATGCTATAAAAACCGCCCTTGGATTTAGATCCAGGATCTTGGGAGTACAAAATGGCCTTCACATTAAAACTAGCACCGTTATCGATTACATCTGCCCTAATTTCATTCAATTGGTCTATCACTCTTTGCTTCTCCTCCTCGGAAGCCTTTGGTTCCTTTACGATCTGTGCAATTTCCAACTCAGCACCAAAAACAGGCCGCTCATCCTCCGGAATTCTATTGAAAAACTGCCTTACCTCCTCTGGAGTAATTTCTACTTCCGAAACAATTTTGTTCTGCATTTTTTCGGAAAGCATTCTCAGCTTATTAATTTTATAAAGGTCTTCACGAAAACTAGCCTCATCCTCTTTTTTATAATATTTAAGGACCTTTTCCATAGATCCTATCTGTGCCACCAACTGCTGAAGCTGATGATCACCTGTAGCGTTCACCTCATCATCGGAGACCAGAATACTATCCTGTACCGCTTGATGCGCATACAATCTGTCTTCCATCAATTTACCCAAAAGTCCACAACGGGTAATATCTGCAGTAGAAGCACCCTGATTCTTTAGGTCGATAAACGTTTTTTCAATATCCGATTCCAAAATCACATAATCACCTACCACAGCTGCAATTCCGTCTAATTTTATTTTATTAAAATCATTCTTGGAATCATTCTTAGTAATGGAGGAATCTTCCACTTTAATTTCGTTGGGTTCTACCTGTGTATCTGGCAACGTTTCAGTTTCTTGAGCACTAAGTGCCCCCATAAACATTAATACAGCAAGGGAAAGACTTGTTCTAATTACCTTATTCATACACTTCAAATTCTTTATCTTTAATAGCTTCATCTATAATTTCGAGTTCCAATTTCTTCATATAATTCAACTTCCTTCTATTTAAAAGAAGCTGTTTAATTGTTGGTTCAACATAGGAAAGAGGAGCAATGTCATTGATTTCCAGGACATCATTAATCTTTGTCAAATATACCCCTAAAGAGTCCTGTATTTCAAAAAATTGTGATTTTTTTAAGTACTTAGCCTGATTATCAGGGGTTAAGGGCCTAATTTCTTCCATCACCCTATTAACTCCCACCCATAGAGAATCATTAAAATTCATTTTTTTGAATTGGACCCTTATAGAATCCAAATAGGCTCTATCATCTTCCTTAAAACTCTGTAACTTTTTGGATACAAGCTCCTTGTCCATAAACTGCAGGGGGAGCTCCACAAACCTTAATTGAACAATTCGTTCCCTTAATTTAAAATTCTCCTTTTCCCGAGCATAAAACTCCGCTAGCTGAAAATCGGTTATCACCGTATCTTGTGAGCTTAGCACCAAAGCTTCTTTATAAGCGCCAGTATATAAATCTGTCCGGTAATCTGCCACCAAATCTTCAAACACCTGCACCTTTTCCTGTGGAAGGTTAATTTTTGCTTTAGCAAGTAGCAACTGCTTATAAGCCCATTTATTGATATAATTATTAACCATAGAGGCACTGTCCTCTTTGGATAAATTGTCTAACCTCAAGGCAGCCAAATCTTCCTTGTAGAGGTAGGACTCCCCCACTCTAGCGATTGCCACACCATCCATCTCCCTCCTAAACAGAGACTCACAGGAGACAAAGCTGCCCAAAAGAAGCGCACACCCTATGATTCCCAGTAAGCTTTTAAGTTTCATTCCAAAAAAATGCATGCAGCAAATTTAACAATATCACAACGTTATGCAAGTTCTCAATTTTTATAATAAATCCATTGAATTTAACACAAACTTTAATGGTTTATTCCCAGGCACGCATAGAATGAATCAACTCAACGGTCCATTATCATACCTCTTGTCAACAAAAACTACCTAGTTGGATAATGGTATATTTACCAACCCTTATATCGTTTTTTCATTAATTTTACCACATGGAGGAAAGAAGAATTAAATTAATTTGGGATTTTAGGGGAGAGGCCGCTCAAAAAACTGCCGTACATCATAAAATCCACCTAGAAGAATACTGCTCTGCCAAACAGCTAAACAACTGCATTACTGGAAGTCAGGACATCCATGAGATGCATTCCATTGCGTTCTTGGTAGTAAATGAATCCCAGATGATTGGTGTAAGAGACGCCCTTAAACCACACCGAGGTGAGGTTTACATTGCTACCCCATAAATAGGGAGGCCATGTGAAAATGTAGCAATGAAACAATGAGGGGGATTCACTGATTTGACAATTTGGAAATTAGCCAATTTGAAAATAGGGAGGCCATGTGAAAATGTAGCTATGAAACAAGGAGGGTGATTCACTTATTTGACAATTTGGAAATTAGCCAATTTGAAAATAGGGAGGCCATGTGAAAATGTAGCAATGAAACAAGGAGGGTGATTCACTGATTTGACAATTTGGAAATTAGCCAATTTGGAAATAGGGAGGCCATGTGAAAATGTAGCAATGAAACAATGAGGGGGATTCACTGATTTGACAATTTGGAAATTAGCCAATTTGAGGATAGGGAGGCCATGTGAAAATGTAGCAATGAAACAATGAGGGTGGAATACTGATTTGACAATTTGGAAATTAGCCAATTTGGAAATAGGGAGGCTATGTGAAAATGTAGCAATGAAACAATGAGGGGGATTCACCGATTTGACAATTTGGAAATTAGCCAATTTGAAAATATAACGGTTTAACTACAAATGGAGCTTTCAAAATTTTAGCTAAAGCTGATTATCTTTATTAGGAAACAATCGGTGGTTTGAGGATTTTATTTTATACCTCACTAATCTGTTATTCACCAATGACACCATGGGGTATATTGCTTTTTTACTGAGGCCTGGACCGCCCGCCAGAACGAATCATTCGGGCTGGCGCTCGACCAGAAAACTAGGTTGATTTTGACCATGTTCGCATACCTCACCACCAGAAATAATCTTTTCTGATCCACTATCGGCCACTGGCGCAAACTATCGTCTTCCGCCAACTGCGTACGTCTCTATATTAATATCTCACTACTTTGTACTTAGTACTTTGTACTAAACCGGCTCCCCGTACAGATCAAAATCCGCAGCTTCGAAGATGGATAGGTTTACAAAATCGCCCACCTTTAAATAATGTTTTGATGCATCTACCAAAACCTCGTTATCCACATCAGGGGAATCAAATTCGGAGCGACCAACAAAGTACTTCCCTTCCTTCCTATCGATGATACAACGCAAGGTCTGTCCTACTTTTTCTTGATTTAGCTCCCAAGAGATCTGAGATTGCAATTCCATTATTTCGGAGGCACGTTGCTGTTTTACCTCCTCAGGCACATCGTCTTCCAGTTTATAAGCGTGAGTATTCTCCTCATGGCTATAGGTAAAGCATCCTAATCTCTCGAAACGCATTTCCCTTACCCATTCTTTCAAGGTATTAAAATCCTCCTCGGTTTCCCCTGGATAACCAACGATCAAAGTAGTCCTTATGGTCATCCCAGGAACCGCCTTTCTAAAATCTTTCAGCAATTTGGTAGTTTTCTCCTGGGTGGTTCCCCTTCGCATACTTTTTAATATGGAATCTGAAATGTGCTGTAAAGGAATATCAAGATAGTTACATATTTTAGGTTCGCGCTTCATCACTTCCAAGACATCCATAGGAAATCCTGTTGGAAACGCATAATGCAATCTAATCCACTCTATACCCTCTACTTTTACCAACTCTTCCAAGAGCTGGGCAAGGTTCCGTTTCTTGTATAGATCTAAGCCGTAATAGGTGAGGTCCTGGGCAATCAGAATTAATTCCTTTACCCCTTTTGCAGCCAACTTATTTGCTTCTGTTACCAGCTCCTCTATGGGCGTACTTTTGTGCTTCCCTCGCATAAGGGGAATAGCACAGAAGGAACAAGGCCTGTCACAGCCTTCTGCAATTTTTAGGTAGGCATAATTCTTTGGAGTGGTAGTTAGTCGCTCTCCAATAAGCTCGTGCTTATAATCTGCCCCTAAGGCCTTTAGTAAGTTTGGCAATTCACTAGTACCAAAATATTCGTCCACATCGGGAATTTCCTTTTGAAGATCGGGCTTATAGCGCTCACTTAAACAACCCGTTACAAACACCTTGTCTACGTCCCCAGCTTCTTTCATCTGAACGTATTCCAAAATGGTATTAACGCTTTCCTCTTTAGCGTTATTGATAAAACCACAGGTGTTTATCACCACTACGTTCCCTTCTTCTTCATGGACTACCTCTTTATTATTGGCTTTCAACTGCCCCATTAATACTTCGGAGTCGTATACATTCTTGGAACACCCCAAGGTAACAACGTTGATCTTATTCTTTTTAAGTGATTTTGTACGCATATTCTTCTAATGAGGTGCAAAAGTACGACTTGCAAAAAGATTGCAGTTGATTTACACCTAATATTTAACGTTTAAAAAAGAAAATAGCTTAGCCTCAAGAGCAATACCCCATTCCTAAACAGAATAGGCGAAGACAATTAAAGATTTATCAAGCAAGGTAGATAGACAAGGCTATTAAGATCTATAGAAATGCACCTATCCATAGCCCGATTCCCAAAGACTGCTACCTCCGAAAAATTAAAGAAATTATCTGGCCAGGAACCCTAATTAGCATTAAAGAAAGAATCCACAAATTCAAACTTATTGAATACCTGTAAATCTTCCATACCCTCGCCAACACCAATATACTTCACGGGAATTTTAAATTGGTCGGAAATTCCAATAACCACGCCTCCTTTAGCCGTACCATCCAATTTGGTCACCGCCAAGGCAGTAACCTCGGTTGCCTTGGTAAATTGTTTTGCCTGCTCAAAAGCATTCTGTCCCGTAGACCCGTCCAACACCAAAAGCACTTCATGCGGTGTATCTGGGACCACCTTCTGCATCACCCGTTTCACCTTAGAAAGTTCATTCATAAGATTCACCTTATTGTGCAATCTCCCGGCAGTATCAATGATTACCACATCGGCATTTTGGGTCACAGCAGAACTGAGCGTGTCATAAGCCACAGAGGCGGGATCGCTCCCCATTCCTTGTTTCACAATAGGAACATCTACCCTATCTGCCCATACTTCCAACTGCTCAATAGCCGCTGCCCTAAAGGTATCTGCAGCGCCCAATACAACGCTTAGGCCTTGTTTTTTAAACTGATGGGCCAACTTACCAATAGTAGTGGTTTTACCAACTCCGTTTACCCCAACCACCATAATTACATATGGCTTTTTATCCTTGGGAACGGTGTATTCTACCTCATTGCCAAAATTGGTCTCAGATAGGAGTCCGGCTATCTCCTCACGTAAAATACGGTTAAGTTCGTCCGTACCCACGTATTTATCCTTTGCTACCCTAGCCTCTATCCGATCTATTATCCTTAGGGTGGTATCCACCCCTACATCGGAAGAAACCAGGATCTCCTCCAGGCTATCCAAAACATCATCATCTACCTTTGACTTCCCAACAACCGCCTTCCCTAATTTGGATAGGAAGCTAGACTTGGTCTTCTCCAGACCTTTGTCTAGGGATTCTTTTTTTGGTTTCGAAAATAACTTCTTAAATAAACTCATAATCGTGGCGTATTCCTTTTGCCCAAAGATATGAAAATAAAAAAGCTACTTCCATCTGAAAGTAGCTTATAACCCATTAAAAAAGGATTTCTATTTTTTGCTCAACCAATCGTTAACCAATTCGGGTGACATAACTGACTCCACAAAAGAGTAAGCACCTGTTTTTGGGGACCTTACCATTTTTATGGCTTTTGTCAACCTCTTTGAACTAGTTTGTAAAGTTGCTACTGATTTCTTTGCCATGACGTATTATTTTATTTCTTTATGTACTGTCACTCTCTTAAGAATAGGATTGTACTTCTTAATTTCCATCCTATCTGGAGTATTCTTTTTGCTCTTAGTTGTAATGTACCTAGAAGTTCCTGGCATGCCAGACTCCTTATGCTCAGTACATTCCAAAATAACCTGGATTCTATTACCTTTCTTTGCCATTTTATCTTAGTATTTCAGGATTATTTGATCAATCCTTTCCCTTTTGCCTCTTTCAAAACAACGGAAATTCCCTTTTTGTTAATACTCTTTAAAGCCTTAGCGGACACCTTTAAGGTTACCCAACGGTCTTCTTCTGGAATATAGAAACGTTTTTTGGAAAGATTCACGTCAAATCTTCTTCTGGTTTTATTGATTGAGAAGGACACATTATTTCCAAACATGGCTCTCTTTCCAGTAACATCACAAACTTTTGACATCTCGCTACTTTTAATTTTGTTATAAACAGGCTGCAAATTTAAGCTAATTTATGGTACGTACAAAATTCTTGGTCACAATTTTGCAATTTCTTTTTGAAGCAGCTCAAACGCCTTGTTTACCGACTTTTCCACAACTCTATCCCGTTGCCCTCCCATCTGAAATCTTTGTACGACCACCTTTTTTGGAGAAGCAATGGCGATAAATACCGTTCCTACCTCCGCATCCGAATCCCCTTTTGTGGGTCCGGCATTCCCAGTAGTAGCTATGGCAAAATCTGTTTTTAACAGCCTCCTAAGATGAATAGCCATGGCCTCGGCCACTTGGGAACTCACCACAGAATACCGATCTATCACTTCTTGGGACACTCCCAACACCTCTACTTTGGTTTGGGTGGCATAACATACCACACTCCCTTTAAAATAGGCAGATGCCCCTGGATTTCGGGTTATTTTCTGTGCAATTCTCCCCCCGGTAAAACTTTCTGCCGTCCCTAGGGTCATTTTTTTCTGCTTCAATAAATTGGCTACGACCACCTCTAAGGGTTCCATTCCATTTTCCCCATAGACATAATCCCCCAGCAATGCTTTAATCTTCTCAGCTTCCGCATCTATCAACTGATTTAAGCGCTCTTTATTGGGCCCTTTCCCAGTTAATCGCAACCGCACCGAGCCCAAGCTAGGCAAATAAGCCAGCTTCACTTCTTTGGGGAGCCCCTCCTCTATTGATTCTAGGATTTCTGCAATTCCACTTTCTCCCATCCCATAAGTGATAATGGTCTTATGAATAATATAGGGTCGTCTAAACTCTTGAATCACCTTTGGGATTACCTGGTAAGAGAATAAGTTTCTCATTTCATAGGGCACTCCTGGTAAGGAGATTACTACTTTACCATTCCTGGGTATCCACATCCCAGGCGCAGTTCCAAACTCATTGTGCAATACTTCTGCACTACTGAGCACCAAGGCCTGTCTTCGGTTCAATTCGGAAATAGGGGTGCTTATATGTTTTTTAAACAACTCCTCCACATGGGAAAGCACCGCGCTATTCAACACAAGGGTATCGCCAAAGTACTCGCACAAGGTTTGTTTGGTAATATCATCCTTGGTAGGACCCAACCCTCCTGTCATGATAATCACATCGGACCGCGATTCGGCTTCCTTTAAGGCATGTAAAATTTGCTCCCTATCATCCTGCACAGAGGTGATTTGATAAACGGAAACACCAATATCATTCAGTTTTTCGGCGATAAATGCAGAATTGGTATCTACCACCTGTCCTATTAGCAATTCATCACCAATGGTAATTATCTCTGCAAACATTAAAGACTAAAGTCGTTTTTTAGCTCCGTAATCACCTGATTAACATCTTTTTTAAGAAGCGGCACCAACCTATTGATTTCTGGAATATTTTCTTCTTTTTTTGCCAAGGTCTCTATTTCCAAGGCTTTTGCACGCGACTGCTCCATGCCTAACAAATCTACATTGGGCTTTATTTTATGCGCCAATTTGTAAACCGCTTCGTAATTTTTAAGCTCCAAGGCCTTCTCCAACTCTTCCAGGTCCTGAGGCACTTCTTCTAAAAATACAGCAATGACAGAACGAACAAAATCTTCATCGCCCTCGGCCATTTCATTGATGTTGTCTAGGTTATAGATCATCTATTTTATTTTTAAGGAGAATAACTCCTTATCGTTAAGTGTGCCTACAAGATAGTCATTCGCATTTACTTTTCCTACACCCGCGGGGGTTCCCGTAAAGATAATATCCCCTTTTTTCAGCATAAAGTAACGCGACACATAGGATATTAACTCATCTATCTTCCACATCATATGCGCTGTATTTCCCTTCTGCACCACCTCATCATTCTTTTTAAGCTGGAAGTCAAGATTATTTAAATCCTCAAAGTTGGTTTTAGGCAACCACTTGCCCACTACGGCTGCACCGTCGAAACCCTTTGCCTTTTCCCATGGAAGTCCCTTCTCCTTTAGTTGCGTTTGAAGATCCCTAGCTGTAAAGTCTAGCCCCAGACCTATTTCATCATAATACTTATGGGCAAATTGCTCATCTATGTGTTTTCCTACCTTTTTAATCTTTACCAAAACCTCCACTTCATAATGGACATCTTGGGAAAACTCAGGAATATAGAAATCCTGCTCCTTTGGCAACACCGCAGAGTCGGGCTTAATAAATACCACCGGCTCACTGGGCTTCTCGTTGTTCAATTCGGCTATATGATCTACATAATTACGACCAATACAGATTATTTTCATACGGCTAATAGATTCATTGGGGTTTGGCACAATACCCATTAAGATATACAGACCAAGACTGGCACAGCAGATGCTTCTTTTTCGCACACATTCATTCGGGCAAGTTGCCCTAAAAACTCCTTGTTGGAAAAAAATAATACTTAGGGCATCTATCCTATACCAGATAAGAAATACCCCCTTAGTTTAATTTATTATTAAGCTTACTCAGCTTTATTTGAGTCAGTATTTTTTTGGTGTACAATGGAAAATCGGCATTAAGGATCCATCCAAAATACCCGGGTTCTTTTTCCAGTACATCGTGCACTTTTTTACCCTTGTGTTTCCCGAAGGAAAAAACCTCTTCCCCCTCCTTATCCAACACAATAAAACCGGCAAAGTCCACAGACTGCTTCCTTGTAGTAAATTGTGACAGCTTTTTCACATTATTCTCCAGCTCTGGGTAACGTTCTAACTGTGACAATAACACCTCATAGGTTGCTAGGGTATCTGCTTCTGCACTATGGGCGTTTGTAAGATCCTTATCACAGTAAAACTTATAGGCCGCTTCCAAGGTGCGCTTTTCCATTTTATGGAAAATGGTCTGCACATCTACAGAAACGGTGTTTTTCATATCAAAATCAATTTCTGCTCGCAGCATTTCTTCCGCCAAGAGAGGAATATCAAATCGATCAGAATTATAGCCGCCAAGGTCACAATCCTTAATCATATTATAAATCTCTTTGGAAAGCTGTTTAAAGGTAGGTTCTTGAGCCACCTTCTCATTGGTAATGCCGTGAACAGCGACCACCTCGTCCGGAATCTTCATTTCTGGGTTAACCAACCAGGTTTTACTTTCCTTATTCCCGTTGGGATACACTTTTAAAATGGCGATCTCTACAATTCTATCCTTGGCCACATTGGTTCCGGTGGTTTCCAGATCAAAAAAACAAATTGGTTTAGTAAGCTTCAGTTGCATCTTTTAGGTTGTTTTGCAATAATAATTTTTCACAAAGGTACGGTCTAAAATACAGATAGACGGATTTGTAGCGAACAACCTTCCTCCAAAAAAGCAGTCATTATGCAATAAATAAGCCAATAGATAATAGCACAACCTCCAGTAGCCACCAACACCATCCTCTTACGAACGCAAAATTTTGAGCTACCTTAATTTGCAAGGAACTACACCTCCCTATTCACGTCCCATGCTTCCAGGTAATCGGCTACTGCTTTTACAAACATACCTCCCAAGGCCCCGTTCACGACCCTATGATCGTAACTATGCGAGAGGTACATCTTACTCCTTATAGCAATAAAATCGCCCTCCTTTGTCTCTACCACGGCGGGCATTTTTCTAATTGCTCCCAGCGCCAGAATACCTACCTGTGGCTGATTGATGATGGGGGTTCCAAATACACTTCCAAAGATACCAACATTGGTAACGGTATACGTACCGCCCTTCACCTCATCGGGCTTTAAAGCGTTGTTCCTAGCCCTATTGGCCAAATCGTTTACCGCTTTTGCCATGCCTACCAAATTTAACTGATCTGCATTCTTAATAACCGGAACAATTAAATTTCCATCTGGCAAAGCTGCCGCCATCCCTATATTTATATTCTTTTTCTTTACTATGGTATCCCCCTCCAAGGAGATGTTCATCATGGGATATTTCTTTAAGGCAAGGGCCACTGCTTCCATGAAGATTGGCGTAAAGGTAAGTTTCTCCCCTTCCCTTTTTAGAAATTCGTCCTTCATCTTATTTCGCCACTTAACCACATTAGTCACATCTACCTCTACAAAACTCTGTACATGTGCAGAAGTTTCCAAACTGGCAGTCATGTGATTGGCAATTAATTTCCCCATACGGGTTAGAGGTATGCGCTCTTCCCCTGCTACCGACTGGGCTATCTGGGTATTATTTGACGCTTTCTGCGCATCTACAGACACTTCTTTTTGTACCTGATCCATTTTTACAGCACTCGCACTCTCTACTGTAGAGGAACCTTCTTTGGCAAATTGGGTTGCTCCGGATTTACGATTCTCTAGGTACGCCAAGATATCATTTTTGGTTACCCTGCCTTCACTACCAGTTCCTGGGATAGTATCTAGTTCTGCAAGCTCAATTCCTTCCTGTTTGGCTATATTTTTCACCAAGGGAGAGTAAAACCGATCGGACTCTTTAAAGTCTAGTTGCGCGGGGGAGGCAACTTGTTTTGCCACCTCAACCGTTTGCGCTACTGCCTGTATGGAATCTTCCGATACAGCAGCGGTTACTGGTTCGGTTTTTTCTTCTGCCTGAACAGCAGCACCACTCAATTCTAGGATGGCCACTGTTTGCCCCACTTGTATTACATCGTCTACATCAAAAAGCTTCTCTACCAAAACACCATCTACTTCACTGGGAACTTCAGAATCTACCTTATCCGTCGCAATTTCGAAAACGGCTTCATCCATTTCTATGGTATCTCCAACTTCCTTTAGCCACGAGGTTAGGGTAGCTTCCGCTACACTTTCTCCCATTTGCGGTAATTTTAGCTCAAACTTTGACATATTCGTATTTAATTGACTTTTACTGATTAATAGTTTGCAAAAATAATAAAATAAAGTCCACTTTGGTGTCTTTTATTCATTACTAACTTAAATTTTGGCTAGGCCTTCAAAGAATTCTCAAATGGAATCCTATTAAGGATACTTCTTCCTAGGGTAACCTCATCGGCATATTCCAATTCGTCCCCTATGGCAATCCCCCTAGCAATGGTAGAGGTCTTTATTTCTGTTCCCTCCAACTGCTTAAAGATATAAAAGTTAGTGGTATCTCCTTCCATTGTAGAACTTAAAGCAAAAATAAGCTCTTTTATTTCTCCTTTCTTCACCTTTTCAATTAAAGAAGCAATGGTTAAATCTTGCGGCCCCACCCCTTCCATGGGTGATATTTTACCCCCCAACACATGGTAATGCCCCTTAAATTGATCCGTATTCTCTATCGCCATAACATCCCGTATGTCTTCTACCACGCAGACGGTGGTTTGGTCCCTTTTGGGGTTAGCACAAATTTCACAAAGTATTACATCGGAAATATTGTGACAGTTTTTACAGAACTTGATATTGCATTTAAGATTCACCAAGGCACTGGTTAATCTTGTGGTCTGTTCTTTGGGTTGCTTTAGTAAGTGAAGCACCAATCTTAATGCCGTTCGCTTTCCTATCCCTGGTAATTGAGATACTTCATAGACGGCATTTTCCAATAATTTTGAAGAGAATTCCATAAGCACAAAATTACAATTTTAAACTATTTAATACTCGACCTCGGTAGAAAAAGAAATATTTGAATCTTGGTCAATGCTCGCTATTTGGCACTTTAGATCCTTCAGTTTTTATATGATTGTTTTTTGTATTTTGCCGGCTTAAAATCCAACTATGACCCCTACCCTTATTTTAGTATTGATAGGTTGTTATTTCCTATTACTCCTTACCATTTCCTATTTCACTGGAAAAAACGACTCTAATGCAGATTTTTTTAAGGCAGGAAAGCAATCCCCCTGGTTTTTGGTAGCCTTTGGTATGATTGGCGCCTCGTTATCCGGTGTTACCTTTATTTCTGTCCCTGGATGGGTAGCGAGTTCGGAATTTAGTTATATGCAGGTGGTATTTGGATATTTGGCGGGATACTTGGTCATTGCCTATGTGCTGCTACCTATATATTATAGATTAAACGTCACCTCTATCTATGAATACCTAGAAGGTCGCTTTGGCGTGGTAAGCTATAAGACAGGGGCATTTTTCTTTTTTATCTCCCGAGTTTTAGGCGCTTCGTTTAGACTTTTTTTGGTAGCCATAGTATTGCAGCAATTTGTATTTGATGCTTGGAACGTACCTTTTGAAGTTACCGTTACCCTATCCATTCTACTGATATGGGTATACACTTTTAAAGGCGGAATAAAGACAATTGTCTGGACCGACACCTTGCAGACCCTATTTATGTTGATTGCCGTGGGATTGTCCATTTATCAAATTAATCAAGAGTTGAACTGGAGTTTCACAGAATTCTTGGCTTCCGAGGAACTAAAGAAATACAACACCATATTTTTTACTGATGATTTTTTTAGCAGAGTGCATTTTATAAAGTCGTTCATAGGAGGAATGTTCATTGCTATTTGCATGACTGGCCTAGATCAGGATATGATGCAAAAGAACCTCACTTGCAAAAGCCTAAAGGATGCCCAGAAGAACGTGGTTTCGTTTAGTTTGGTGCTTATTGTAGTCAACTTCGCCTTTTTATTATTGGGCGCACTTTTATTTATTTATGCCGGGAGGTTTGATATTGGCATTCCTATGTTGGATGGTGTTCCCAAACCCGATCTTTTGTTTCCGGAAATTGCGATTAATAGCGGATTGGGAATTGCGGTAGCCATCACCTTTATGCTAGGATTAATTGCCGCGGCCTATAGTAGTGCAGATAGTGCGCTTACCTCACTGACCACCTCCTTTTGCATAGACTTTTTAAATATTAGCAAGAAGCCGGAGGCTAAGCAAAAGTCTATCCGTAAAAACACCCATATAGGAATGAGTGTATTGCTCATAATTGTCATAATAATCTTTAAACATATTTTAGATAAGAACGTTATAGACGGACTCTTAACAGTTGCCACCTATACCTATGGCCCCTTACTGGGATTATTTTCCTTTGGCATCCTCACCAAGTATCAAATAAAGGATAAATACGTAGCCTTCGTTTCCGTGCTTTCTGTAATTCTGATTGTATTGATTGCCAATATTCCGTCGGACTATCTAAACGGATATCAGGTTGGGTACGAATTGCTACCTATAAATGGTATATTAACTTTTATTGGACTTTGGACCATCAGAATAAAACCTACTCCAAAAAAAGCTTAAACTAACACCTTATAAAATAGTGTGAAGGGATTCTCCACCCCTGATTGTGTTTCTTAAGTGTTGTAGACCTAACCCTAACTGATTAGTTAAGGGTTTCCCCTTATAGGCTGGGGTTGCATCCAAGGACAGGATTATAAAACGAGTCCAGATCCGCCAAACCTCAACAACGTCAACAACCGAGGTGAAAACCTAAAATTAAAACAAGGAAGCTAACACGCCTGATTTCTGCGGGCGGCCAAAGTGAAACACCACAATGTTAAAGCCCACGTTAAACAATGTTAAACAAGGCTTTAGCAATACAAAAATCCTTTTCTTTAAGGGCCTAACAACATCAATCATTGATACAACTGTATTTTTAAAGTTAATGGTTAGTGTTTAGTATAGTTTATCAATGAAGAAAACCCGGAGCTTAGGCTCCGGGTTTTGCTTTAATATAGGTGTAATCTAGGATTATTTACCAGCGAATAACGACACTTCCCCAAGTAAAACCACTACCAAATGCTGCAAGCACCACCAAGTCTCCCGACTTTATTTTTCCTTTTTCCCAAGCTTCGGTAAGGGCAATTGGTATAGAAGCTGCCGTGGTATTCCCATAATTCATGATGTTGTTGTATACCTGATCATCTGTCAATCCAAATTTACGCTGAACAAACTGTGAAATCCGAAGGTTGGCCTGGTGGGGTACCAACATATCAATATCTTTAGCCTCCAAGTTATTGGCCTTTAAACCTTCTACAATTACCTCACTAAAACGGACCACTGCATTTTTAAAAACAAATTGACCGTTCATATAAGGAAAGTAAGATTCATCATTGGGATCGTTATCTGCAAGAATATCATTTACCCAACGCTTCCCCATACCAGGGGCAATTAGGGCCAGTTCTTCTGCATGTTCACCTTCGGAATGCAAATGGGTAGACAGTATTCCTTTTTGGGAATCCTCCTCCCTACTCAGTATTGCTGCCCCTGCACCATCGCCAAAAATCACGGACACCCCCCTACCCCTAGTAGTCATGTCTAAACCATGGGAATGCAACTCGGAGCCAATGACTAATATATTTTTGTACATGCCAGTTTTAATATACTGATCTGCAACGGACAGGGCATATACAAAACCGGAACACTGATTTCTTACATCCAAAGCCCCCACGGTCTTTATCCCCAGTTCCCGTTGCACTAAGACACCAGGCCCAGGAAAATAATAGTCTGGACTTAGGGTAGCAAACACTATAAAATCTATTTCATCCTTATCCAATTTTGCCCGCTCCAAGGCAATTTTTGCCGCTTTAACCCCCATAGTGGTCGTAGTATCCCCATCACCTGCAATCACATGCCTTCTTTCCTTGATACCTGTACGCTCTTGGATCCATTCATCATTGGTATCCATCACCTTGGACAAATCCTCATTACTGACCACATTGTCCGGAACATAAAAACCTAGTCCAGTTATTTTTGAGTTGAACATCTGTTTCGTTTTTAAAATTTTAGGCTTATGCCATAAAGTTCGTTATTAAAACTAAAGTATAGGAAATAATTTAAGAATCCCATAAAATTTTTAAAATTACACTTCCCCGTCTTTTAATAACTAGACATTTGAAGGTGCTAGGGAACTGCATAAGTGACATACCGCATGAGTGCGAGCCAGACGAAGTGCCAGTTTGTCACGATTTTAGAATGTGGTACTTTTTTTGACTTTGACAATCCGATAATCATAAAAATATTAGAAGTATGGCCAAAGGCAAGATTAATGTTTCCGTAGAGAACATATTTCCGCTTATAAAAAAATTCTTATACAGTGACCATGAAATTTTTCTTAGGGAGCTGGTTTCCAACGCTACCGATGCAACCTTAAAATTAAAACACCTAACTTCTATTGGGGAGGCTTCCGTAGAGTACGGCAATCCTATTATTGAGGTGAAGGTTGATAAGGAGGGAAAGAAAATCCATATTATTGACCAAGGTGTGGGTATGACCCAAGATGAGGTAAAAAAATATATTAACGAAATCGCCTTTTCAGGAGCAGAGGAATTCCTAGACAAATATAAAGATTCCGCAAAAGATTCTGGGATCATCGGTCACTTTGGACTTGGCTTTTATTCTGCCTTTATGGTTGCAGAAAAGGTAGAAATCATCACTAAGAGCTATACCGATGCCCCCGCTGCTCATTGGACCTGCGATGGATCGCCAAACTTTACTTTGGAAGAAGCCGATAAGGAAACTAGAGGAACCGAAATCGTCCTTCATATCGCAGAGGATTCCACCGAGTTTTTAGAGGAGAGTAGAATTGGAGAGTTACTGAGCAAGTACAATAAGTTTATGCCCGTACCTATTAAGTTTGGGACTAAAACCGAAACCTTGCCCAAGCCAGAAGATGCCAAGGAGGAGGATCCCGCTCCAACCCAAGAGGTAGATAATATTATTAACAACCCTAATCCTGCTTGGACCAAGCAGCCTACTGAGCTTAAAGAGGAAGATTACAAGCAGTTTTATAGGGAGCTCTACCCAATGCAATTTGAGGAGCCCTTATTTCACATTCACCTAAATGTTGATTATCCGTTTAATTTGACGGGAATCTTGTATTTCCCCAAATTGACCAATGATCTAAACATTCAAAAAGACAGGATTGCTTTATACCAGAACCAAGTATTTGTTACGGATAATGTAGAAGGTATTGTTCCAGAATTCCTTACCATGCTTCGCGGGGTAATAGATTCTCCGGATATCCCATTAAACGTTTCTAGATCGTATCTTCAGGCAGATGGAGCGGTTAAAAAGATATCGTCCTATATTACACGTAAGGTAGCCGATAAATTGGCATCCTTGTTTAAGAATAGCAGGGAAGACTTTGAAGCTAAGTGGAACGACATTAAAATCGTTATCGAATATGGAATGCTTTCCGAAGAGAAGTTTTTTGAGAAGGCCGATAAGTTTGCACTGTACCCTACCGTAGATGGAGCGTTCTATACTTTTGAGGAACTTCAGGAAAAGCTGAAAGAAAACCAGACCGATAAGGATGATAAATTGGTGATTCTTTACGCTTCTAACCAAGAAGAACAGCACAGTTATATAGAGGCTGCTAAAGATAAAGGGTATGAAGTATTATTATTGGATTCCCCAATCGTTTCCCACCTAATGCAGAAACTGGAAACTTCTAAAGAAAATATTTCTTTTGCTAGGGTAGACGCCGATCATTTGGATAACCTGATAAAGAAAGAAGACACCCCCATCTCCAAGCTTTCTGAGGAAGAGCAAGAGTCCCTAAAAACGTCCATTGAAGAGACCATAAATAATAAGAGCTACACCATTCAGCTAGAAGCTATGGATAGCAATGCCTCACCATTCATTATTACGGAGCCCGAGTTTATGCGCCGTATGAAGGAAATGCAACAAACCGGTGGTGGCGGAATGTTCGGGATGGGCAATATGCCAGAAATGTACAATCTGGTAGTGAATACCAATCACGAATTGGTATCTGAAATCTTGAATACGAAGACTGCTAAAAAGAAAGCGCGACTCATAAACCAATCCCTAGATTTGGCTCGATTGTCCAAAGGATTGCTAAAAGGAGAAGAGCTTACTAATTTCATTAAGCGTAGCTATGAAATGGTTAAATAAGTACTAAAAACAAAGTACTGAGTATTTTAAAATAGAAGGCTGCATCAATTTATTTTTGATGCAGCTTTTTTTATTTGGATGATTTAAAATATTTTCCAACTATCTTGTAATCCCTTTGGAGTTCCTTGGAAAGAAATAATGTCTTTTACCATGCATTAACTAACCTCTAATAAAGTAATATGACCTACCCTTGGCATCTTTACCTCATGGCATTCATTTATATAGTTGCTGGAACAATGCATTTCATACAACCGAAGATGTACCTTCGTATTATGCCTAACTATCTGCCTAAGCCCAAACTTTTGCTGGCATTAAGCGGGATGGCGGAAATACTTTTGGGTTTTGGCTTGTGCTTTTCCACAACCAAAGATATTTCCCTCTATGGCATTATAAGCATGTTGATCGTTTTCCTCTTGGTACATTTTTATATGCTGAAAGGCAAAAAAGAAGCTGCGGGAATTCCGAAGTGGATACTTATCCTTAGGATTCCCCTCCAATTTGTGTTGATCTATTGGGCCTATTATTATTTGGGAAATATTTAGCTCGGTCTTAAAATGCCAAGTGAAGGAAATAGCGAAATTTATAGTTCGAACAACCAATACCAATCCAAATTCCTAAATAAAAGCTTCCATCCTGAATACAACTAACGGAACAACACCCTTAATAAATATACAATGAGTATTTCATTATTTTCAGATCCCATACATCTAGACCTCCCCGATAGCGATATTAGTTATTACCCCCACTTTTTATCATCACAACAGGCCAATTTATATTTTGAAAAACTCAGGAAAGAAACCCCATGGCAACAAGAAACGATCACCTTATTTGGCAAGACCCATCCCCAGCCTAGGCTTACCGCCCTTTATGGGGACAATGGACAAGCCTACACCTACTCTGGCATCCGCATGAAGCCCCATACTTTCACCCCACTGTTACTAGAACTCAAAAACAGCCTTCATAAAAGTCTTAACATCCAATTTACCAGCTGTTTACTTAATTTATATAGGGATGGGAAGGATAGTAATGGATGGCATGCTGATGATGAAAAAGAATTGGGAAAAAATCCCATAATCGCCTCTATATCTTTGGGACAAGAGCGCTATTTTCATTTGAAGCACAGAAAAAACAAGGATGTAAAGCACAAACTACTTTTGCAGCACGGTAGCCTCTTGCTCATGAAAGGGGAAACCCAGCACCATTGGTTGCACCAAGTCCCCAAGACCACCAAAGCCCAGCATCAAAGGATTAACCTTACCTTTAGGATCATTAAATAAAACAAGAGGTTAATTGGGCCAGTTTACTTTTCACTTTAGGCTATTGCCCCCAGTCCTTCTACACAACATCTACCTATTGTGTTGCAATACTTTACATTGGGCTACAACAGGGTCTCATTGCCCATGGCCTAAATGATTAGCAACCCTCCTTATAAATCCTACCACAAAGCATTAAACCCTACGCTTTAATCGATTCTAAAACAGCTCATTTAGAACCTTCGCTAAACGGAGTCCGCCTTTTTGCAACTGCTGTTCCACCAATGACCAATAATTATATTTGTAGGCATAACCCAACTGCTCACCAACCTCCACAGAATCGTAAAGGATATTGGCCAATCCGTGGGATTCTTCCACCCAATCATACACGTCACCTTGCTGAATAGCCTTAATTTCTTTCTTGGAAAGCTTGGGAAGGTTAAGAGCCAATTCTGAGTAACTCATGCCATAGTCATCAATCATATTGGCATCCCAAAGCCTATGTAAATTGGTGCCCCTCCCGAACCACCTAAGCTGAATATCGTTCCCTCCTTTGTCTTCCAGTCTACCTACGTGCATGGGCTGGTGAAGGTCTCCTATTAAATGCACCAACATCTTAAGATAGAAGGCTTTATCTTCCTTACTACTGTTTTTATCCCTTATGATGGCAATACTTTTTTGGATCCCCATCACCACATCCCCGGCAGGACTGGGTGTTACATCGGTGTATTTTTTATCCATAGGATAGTTTACATAATGCCAAGGCCCAAACTTGGAATAGCTGCGATCTGCCTTTATCTCATCGGCATAATTGGATGCCAAGGCCAAACTCTGTCCATCCAATAATTTATTAATTGCCCTTTTGGTTTTACCCGTTAGGTGGTGTGCGGCAATTTCCCCAATAGTCCTATGTCCCGTTTTGGACCAATCTAACTCATTGGCAAACGACAATTGCGCAGCTATTAAACAAAAGAGAAGTATTTTTTTCATTACAAAATTTGATTATAGTGATTCACTAATGTTACACTTAGTATGTATGGGTCTCTTCATAAGTTCCATCCAACCGAATTGAAAAAAGCCCGAAAAATCAAAAATAGTGAATTATTGGACGTATTAAAGTTTTATTCCTCCGCCAAAAAAGAATTGAAAAACTCCCTATTTTTTCCTAAGCGGTATCCGAAATTCCTGCTTCGCACTTATTCATCTGATAATCGGTAATTTACTTCCACTACACTCATATAAACCTATAGGAATCCCACCATTCTACAAAGAGCCCCCAATGGATAGCAAAAAATTAGTCGCCTATAAGAACATCCCGAAACCTTATATTTTCGTATACTATATTTATTGAGACAAAAGGAAGTGTAAAGGAACGCCTGTAATACATTTTAAAATTTAATCTTGCAGTCATTAAAAGAGAATTAATGTTTAAAAAAATAAAAAATCCACTCCTGAGATACGCCATTTTTACGGCCCTATTATTGGGAGCACTTTTTTCTTTATTCATACTTAGTATATATCTAGGTGCTTGGGGCCAGCTACCCTCCAAAAATGCACTTTCAGACTTTAATTATCAACGAGCTTCCGAGGTATATTCTGCGGACAGTGTATTGATTGGAAAATATTATCTCTATGACCGGCAGCCTATAACCTACCAGGACCTACCCCCACAATTGGTACAAGCCTTAATAGCCATAGAAGACGAAAGATTTTACAAGCACTCGGGAATAGACTTTACGAGTCTTGGAAGGGTAGGCATTAAAACCCTCTTACTACAGGATAAATCTGCCGGCGGAGGCAGCACCCTTACCCAACAATTGGCAAAAAACCTATTCCCACGGGAAAGATCTGGGACCCTTCAACTAGTGGCCTCCAAGTTTAAAGAGATGATTATTGCCAAAAGGCTAGAGAGGATCTATTCTAAAGAGGAGATTCTGTTACTATACCTCAATACCGTTTCCTTTGGCGACAATACTTTTGGGATAGAAAGTGCAGCACTAAAGTTTTTCAACAAAAGGGCCAAGGACCTGTTGTTGGAAGAAAGTGCCGTTCTAGTGGGAATGTTGAAGGCTACCTATGGCTACAATCCCCGTGTTTTTCCAGAAAACAGTCTTAACAGACGTAACCTGGTACTCCGTGCTATGGAAAAAAACGGCTACTTGACATCTAAAGCAGCAGATAGTCTTGTTCTAGCACCTTTACAATTAGACTATCGCGATTATGATCACAATGACGGAATTGCCCCGTATTTTAGGGAAGAGGTAAGGAAGCAAGTTTTAAAGTGGATTAAAGAGCAACAACAAAAAGGGCAGGAATACAATATCTACACATCCGGTTTAAAAATTTATACCACCTTAGATTATAAGATGCAGGTTTTAGCCGAAGAGGCCATGCAAGAGCACATGAGTAAACTTCAAGCAAGTTTTGAAAAAAGCTATGGCAAAAATGCACCATGGAAGATCAATAAAAGTCTCATCAATAAAATTATACAACGGTCCGACATTTATAAAAAATTAAAATCTGCCGGACTTAGTGAGCCACAAATCATGGACACCCTAAAGACCAAGAAATCCATGACCTTAACAGACTGGAAGGGAGACACCACCCTAATGGCCAGCTCCTTGGACAGTATAATTCACTACGCTAAGTTTTTAAACATGGGCTCTCTCTCCATAGACCCCAGCATTGGGGCAGTAAAAACCTGGCTAGGAGGAATTAATTACAAGCACTTTAAGTTCGATCATATATCCCAAAGTAAAAGACAGGTAGGTTCTGCATTTAAGCCTATAGTTTATACCGCGGCCTTGGAAAGCGGCATAACGCCCTGCACCTATTTTTCTGCACAGGAGGTAGCATACGAAAATATGGAAGGTTGGTCTCCCAGCAATTCGGGAAACAAGGACGAGGCCTACCTTAATTATTCCATGGAAGAGGCGTTAAGCAATTCTGTAAATACCGTTGCAGTAAAAGTATTAGAGAAAGCGGGCATCCCCAAGGTATTGTCACAAGCGAAAAAAATGGGAATCGAAACCGATTTACCCGCATTGCCTTCGGTGGCTTTGGGAACTGCTGAGATTAAAATAAATGAATTGGCAGGAGCTTATGCTAGTTATCTTAATATGGGGAAAGCTGTAACTCCCTTTCTCATCAACCACATCAACGACAACAGGGATTCTACTTTAGTGGTCTTTGAGCCTACAATTGCCAAGACCCCTGCATTTTCGGACGAAAACAGGCAGCTTATGCTAGAAATGATGAAAGCTACTGTAAATAGTGGTACCGCAGCGCGACTCCGTTCTACCTATGGTCTAAAGAATGATATAGCAGGAAAAACGGGGACCACCCAAAACAATAAGGACGCTTGGTTTGTAGCACTTACCCCCAAATTACTGAATATTACCTGGGTGGGATTGGACCATCATGAAATTGGTTTTAAAAGTACTAGCCTAGGGCAAGGCGCCAATGCGGCATTGCCCATTTTTGCATTGTGGACACAGAAATTAAATGCGGACAAGTCCTTTGATTATATTACCAAAGCTAGATTTAAAACTCCTAGCCCTTCGGTATTGGGAAAATTAGATTGTGAGCCTGTAAAACGCGACGGATTCTTTAAACGTTTATTTAAAAATCCCAACAAGAAAAAGTCGAGGCGATTTAAATCAAAAGATTAATCGAGTTAGATAGCCCATTAAACTAGCACCTGGCTCTAGGTTTTGCAATTAAGGATCCTAGCTAGATAGCCATGGAGCGCTCCTTGAAATAGATTTACGGATTAATTGCGTTTTTTAATAGTAGATATTGCTTTAGAAAAGGATAATCCATTAAATCCGTTCCATATATATCCACTTAAGATTATATTTGGCAAAAATTAATCCTTGGACACCGATCCAACAGAATTCCCATGAATGAATTATAAAATTTTATGTTCCGATCTAGATGGTACGCTTTTAACCTATAAGGACCATGTGTCTACCTATACCATCAATGAAATAAAGAGGATAAGGGACCGCATGAGGGTAATCCTAGTGTCTGCAAGGATGCCCAAATCCATGACCTATATCCAACAAGCTTTGGGAATAGAGGACCAACCTATTATTTGTTATAATGGAGCCTTGATTATGGACGGCCACAAAGAATTGAGTTCCACGTTTATCTCCTTAGATCTTATTGAATCCATCTACCAAAAGGCGGAAAAAATGGACATCAGGTTAGGTCTTTATTCGCGGGATGAATGGTATGTGGAGGTAGATTCGGAACGAGTACAAAAAGAAATAAAATACACCAAGGCATTCCCTACTTTCAGAAACACCCCAGAAACCTTATCGGATTGGCAAACAAGGCAACTAGGGGCGCATAAGATTATGATGATGGGAGAAAAAGAGAAGATGGATACTATTTTCCCCTTGCTCTTTAACTCCTTTTCGGAACACCTAAATTTATATCGGTCCAACGACACCCTGATTGAAATTGCCCCTAAATCTGTTTCCAAGTTAACGGCTATAAATCTTTTATTGCAAGCGGGGGAAGATTTAAAAGATGTAATTGCCTTTGGCGACAACTATAATGATATAGAAATGCTTCAACATGCCGGTCATGGGGTTGCAGTAGGCAATGCGAGAGAGGAAGTAAAGGAAATCTCCAATGCCATTGCGCCAAACAATACGGAGGATGGTGTTGCCCGCTACATCAACCAGCATTTATTTATTTGATTATATTTATCCCAAATTGAACTTACCATATTATGACCGAACCATTTATTACCAACGACACCGTTGTTTTTGGACTACTCACCCTTTGTCTTGGATTTATTTTTTATACCTCTTCCATAAAAACTGGATTCTGGGGTAAATTTTACACCTTTATTCCAGCTGTATTAATGTGTTATCTACTACCATCCATTTTAGCTAGTAGCGGACTCATTTCGGATGACAATTCCAATCTTTACTATATGGCCAGTAGGTATCTCTTACCAGCGGCCTTAGTCCTAATGACGCTCAGTATAGATATGAAAGCCATAGCGAAATTAGGTTCCAAGGCGCTGATTATGTTTTTAACGGGAACTGTAGGGATTATTATTGGTGGGCCATTGGCAATATTAATTATTTCCATTTTCTCCCCAGAAACCGTTGGCGGCAATGATTTTGATGCTATTTGGAGGGGCTTGTCTACTATTGCCGGAAGTTGGATTGGTGGAGGTGCCAACCAAGCCGCCATGCTGGAGATTTACAAGTACAATCCCGAAAAATATGGAGGGATGGTTCTAGTAGATATTGTTGTTGCCAATGCTTGGATGGCGATCATTCTCCTGGGTGTTGGGAAAACGAAACGAATAGACAAATGGTTAAAGGCAGACACCTCGGCCATAGAAAAACTAAAGATAACCGTCTCAGAATTCTCTGAACGTATCACAAGGGTCCCTACCCTAACCGATTATATGATGATGCTCTTATTTGCATTTACCGCCGTAGGCCTATCCCATTTCATTGGGGATTACCTTAGTGCCTATCTCGGTTCTATAAAAAGTGTTAGCGATAAGGGAAGTTTCCTATCCTTCCTAGGCTCCAATTTCTTTTGGATGGTAGTCATTGCAACCATCATAGGAATTGTGCTATCCTTTACCAAAGCAAAAAATTATGAAGGAGCGGGCGCCAGTAAAATGGGGAGTGTTTTTATCTATATCCTGGTTGCCACTATTGGTATGAAAATGGATTTAAGCATGGTTTTCGAAAACCCAGGCTTGATCCTAATAGGATTTGTTTGGATCGCTATACATGCTGGGCTACTGATCCTGGTTGCAAAATTAATCAAAGCCCCTTATTTCTTTCTCGCCGTTGGGAGTCAGGCTAACGTTGGGGGAGCCGCTTCTGCTCCTATTGTAGCTGCAGAATTTCACCCATCCCTTACTTCGGTAGGCGTGTTATTGGCGGTTTTTGGTTATGTAGTGGGAACAGGGGGTGCTATCCTTTGTACTATTCTCATGGAAATTGCCTCAAAAGTTTAGAATTCCACAAACTTTCGTCATATTTGCGCACCAATTAAAAAACTATCAAATGAGCATGACCGTCAACTAGTTTTAGATACAAATAAGCATATGCGAACTTGACCGCCGTCGGGCAAGTTTACATACTGATCGCAACCTAAGTACGACTGTCAAAAAACAATAATACTTACCTATGAAAAAAATATTTATCACCGGCCTTATTGCCGCTTTCATTGCCTCCTGTGCAGGGACTTCTGAAAATACTATGACCGTTACCGGCAAGGTGAAAGGACTAAAAAAAGGAACCCTATATTTACAACATATTGTAGATACCAGCTTGGTGAACATAGATTCCCTAACTATAAAAGGAGAAGGAAATTTCACCTTTTCCACGGAGATAGAGAGTCCGGAAATCTTTTATCTCTATTTGGATAAAAATGACAATAATGACATTAACGATCGTATTACCTTCTTTGGGGAACCTGGTGAAATTACCATAAATACCTCTTGGAATACATTTGATTTAAACGCCAAGGTTACAGGTTCTGAAAGTCAGGATAAATTAAGTGAATACCAAAAGGTGATGTCTAGATTCAACACTAAAAACCTAGAGTATATACGGGCTAGTTTGAATCCAGAATATCAGAACGATCCGGCAAAGATGGATTCACTTCAAGACTTAAGTGATAAGAATGTAAAAAGAGGCTATTTGTTCGCTTTAAATTTTGCCATGAATAATACAGACACCTATGTAGCACCCTATATCGCTTTAAAAGAAGTGTCGGACGCTAACATCAAGTATTTAGACTCCATCAACAACTCTCTTAGTCCTGCGGTAGCTAATTCTAAGTACGGAAAGGAATTAAAGAAGTTTATAGCTGAACAAAAGATGAATCGGCAAGGGGAATAAAAGACTTCTTCTGAAGAGCTTTTAGCACCCTCACTTGCTCACAGGCAAGTTGGGAAAGAAGTAAAGACAGCATAGATACCAACAAAAAAAGCATCCTAAAAAGGATGCTTTTTTATTGGATACAAATTCTTGGGATTAGCCCAATTTGTTTAAATCTTCCACCAAAGCACCTGCTTTGGTCTCCAATTCTTTGCGTACACCTTTTAAGTGTGCCGCCCTGTTTTCTACAGATTTATCATTCACCTTTTCAATAAGGTCATCAAAAGTGGCGATTGCACCATCGATAACGGCATTCCCTTCCTTGGAAATCTCCCCTTTATTTGACGCGTCTACTAAATAAACGGTTTCAATAATATCTCCTAAAACGTAATTAATGTCTTTTTTTAAATCTCTTATACTTGCCATTGGTAATATATTTAAGTGCAAAAGTAATCATTTTCAGATAGTAACTTCCAAAAGTTTTGCTTTCGTTGTATTTATTTGTACTGTTTTGGATGCTGCGGGAATCAATACCGTTTGTCCTTTTTGCAGTTCTACCGCTCCATAGTCGTTGGAAATACTGACCGCCCCTTCTACACAGAGATAGATGGTAAACGATTTTCTATCGGCAATATCCAATTCCTTAGGCTGGGTCAGATTTAAGAAATTTGTAGAAAAATAGGGACAGGATACCATGGAGTTTACTTTATCCTTTCCTTGCTCATAGGAAACCTTAAAATCGTCCTTTTTTTCATAGTCAATAGCTTCCAGAGCCAATTCCGTATGAAGTTCCCTATAGTTGCCATCTTTGTCTTTTCTATTAAAATCGAAGACCCGATAGGTTACATCAGAGGTTTGCTGAATTTCGGCCAAGAGCACCCCTGCACCAATAGCGTGGATTTTTCCAGTATTGATAAAAAAAGTATCTCCTGTTTTCACCTTCTCATAATTCAGCAAGTCCAATAAGCTGTTCTCCTCCAAACTCTTGGAGTATTCCTCTTTGGTAACGTTTTTGTTAAAACCTATGATTAGTTCGGCATCCTTATCGGCATCCATCACATACCACATTTCGGTTTTCCCAAAAGAATTATGTCTTTCTTTTGCAAGCTCATCATTGGGATGCAACTGAATGGAAAGGTCTTGTTTGGCGTCTATGAATTTGATTAGGATGGGAAAATCATACCCAAATTGCTTTACCACACTCTCACCCAGAACCTCATTGGGATACTTCTCCATAAGTTCTTGCAAGGAAGTGCCTTTTAAAGTGCCGTTGGCTACGACGGATACATCTCCGGCTACTCCAGACAACTCCCAGCTCTCACCCGTATTGTCGGCAACTATTTCCTTTCCCAATACCTCTTTTAGCTTGGTCCCTCCCCAAAGTCTTTCTTTTAAAATGGGATCAAACATCAATGGATATAAGTTCATATTCCTTTTTATTTTTTAGTTCTATGTTTTTTTAGAAAAATTAATCGCCCAGCCTACTTGGAACGCAGGCATGGATTTGGGCAGTAAGCTCCTTATCCGGAAAATGTTACAAAATTTCTAGGGGTTTCATATAGGGTTACTTCCAACTCCAAGTGCGATTTTATGGAAGGTCTAAGATTTTTCCAGATAAAAACTGCAATATTCTCTGCCGTAGGGTTTACGGTTTTAAAATGATCGATTTCCACATTTAGGTTCTTATGGTCTAATACGGACTCTACTTTATCCTTGATCAGGTCTTTTAGGATTTTCATATCCATCACAAAGCCTGTTTCCTGGTCTATCTCCCCAGTAACACTCACCACTAACTCATAATTGTGTCCATGGAAATTTGGATTATTACACAATCCGAAGACCAACTGATTTTTATCATCGTCCCAATCTGGTCTATGAAGTCGATGCGCTGCATTAAAATGCGCTTTTCTGCTTACTTTAACTTTCATATCACGTTCATCTCTTGGGTAATATGATCATAGAATTTTTCGAAAATAATTTTAAACCAGGCCGAATATTTATCTGGGTCTGCTTCGATATCTTTTTTAATATCCTCGGGTTTCATCCATTTCCAATCGGCTACCTCGTCTGGGTTTATATTGGGTTCCCCGTTGTACTTGCCAATCATCACATGATCCAATTCGTGCTCCGTAAGTCCGTTATCAAAAGGCGCCTTATAGATAAAGGAAAACAGTTCTTTTAAGGGAACTTCAAACCCCATTTCTTCCATAAGCCTTCTCCTTCCGGCTTCCACATTGGTCTCGCCTACTCTTTGGTGACTACAGCAGGTATTTGCCCATATTAAGGGAGAGTGGTATTTATGGGCAGCTCTTTGCTGAATCATAGTTTCCCCCTTATCATTCATGATAAAAACCGAAAAAGCCCTGTGTAACAATGCTTTCTCATGAGCCTCTAATTTAGGCATAGTACCAATAGGCTCGTCCAACTCGTTTACCAAAATAACTTTTTCTTCTTCCATACCGTAAAAATAAGGCTTTCCCCCATTATAAGGGTTAAGTCTATCTTAAAAAGCTGCTTTTAAGAGAAAAGGTATGGCTAGAATTTAGAGGATTCGATTAGAAAAATCTAGGGGACTTAAGATTGGATACTCGGCTGAAAAAATCGTAACGGACAATTATCTCAAAAGAGCCTTGATTAAATATAGCCCGTCCCAATTTAGTGGTTTCCCTATCGTAGGCAATACCAACCAACATTTTGTTATTCAAATGGAATGCGGCCATAGCACTTACTGCGGCATCCCACCGGTAACCTGCGCCAAGAATAAATTTATCGTTAAACATAAAATTGGCAGACACATCTACTTGAAGTGGAGCTCCTATAACCGCCTTAGTTAGGAGGGTAGGTTTAAATTTCACATTGGCATTCATATCAAACACATAGCCGGTAATCAGGTAAAAGTTCATCTGCTCTTGGGCGGTAGACAGGGAGGCCCCGTCAAAATGGGTGGTCTGTAAAAATCGAGGTACCGAAAGTCCGGCATAAAACTTATCAGTGCGATAATAAACCCCAGCCCCAATATTTGGGGAGAATTTATTATCTATATCGTGTTGCAAGGTAGGATCTGGCCCTCCTGGATTGGTATTATCCTGATTTAATTCGGAAAACCGAATATCCAAAAGGTGGGCGCTCGCCTTAAGGCCAAAGCTCAACCTTCCCTCCCTAGAGGTATGGATGGTATAGGAGAAATCGCCATCAAAATAGGTTTCGGAAGTAGGGCCAATCTTATCATTCACAATAGACAGGCCTAGGCCTACTCCCCTATACCCTATTGGGGAATGCACATTTAGGGTCTGGGTAATGGGTGCACCATCTACCCCCGCCCATTGGGACCTATGAAGGGCTGCAATGCTTAAATGTCCTCTAGACCCGGTATAAGCGGGGTTAACACTCACCGTATTATACATGTACTGAGTGTACTGGGCATCTTGTTGCGCTATAACTTCCGTCTCCATAAACAATAGGATCAGCAGGCACAGTATAGGCAGCTGCCTAAAAAAGAGTCGGTTTTTTATAGAATATCGCATGCTCTTATCGATTTATATAGATATATCCAGTAAGGGTCTTGTTCTTAGTTTGATCTGCATTGGAAATGTTCAACATATAGAAGTAAGTTCCCACTGGCAGTTTATTGTCTTGCCCTACGGTAACCCTACCTTTAGAAGTACCGTCAAAGTTGTTGGTGTAATTGTCATAACTTCTAGTAGAAAAGACCATCACTCCCCATCGGTTGTATATTTTGATGGTGTTATTAGGGTAATTTTCTATTGCTTTAATAGTCAACACATCATGGATTCCATCATTATTGGGTGTGATTACGTTGAATACCTCCACGTCCTCGCCCCAATCATCCGCAATGGGATCTTCCTCCTCAGGCTTATCCCCTTTGTCCGGATCCGGATCACCGGTTCCATCGGTATTTACCAAGACCGTAACGCTGGCTGTGCTGCAATTATTGTCTTCATCACAAATGGTATAGGTAAAGTTGTCTGTCCCTACAAAATCGGTATCCGGGGTATAGGTTACCGTATCATCGATAATATCATTAGGTGTTCCATAATCGTTCACCACTACGGTGCCATTGGCCGGACTGGAGATTTGCAAGGTGGCAATGAGGGGAATGTCATCATCATTCGCCAAAATATCGATCTCTACCGCTTCGTTTTGCATAGTTACTGCAGTATCATTAAAGGCATCCACAATGGGTAACACCTCTACATAAACAGTAGCAGTACTACAATCGCCTTTGGCATTACAAATGGTATAGGTAAAGAAGGTATTGCCATTAAAGTTAGGATTGGGAGCAAAGCTTACAATATCATCTGAAGGGTCGTTGGGCGTACCATTATCGTCAATAAAAACATTGCCATTGAAAGGGTTAGAAGTGGTTAACAGTCCCTCTGTAGGAATATTGCTATCATTATCGAATATGGGTATCACTACCGACTCATCCTCCTTAACTGTCGCATAATCGTCCTCTAATATAGCTGCCTGTTGTAAACATACCACGGTAAAGTTAGGAAGATCAAATGAATTTCCTGCCTTGGTTACCGTTGCGGTATACTTGGTTACGCTTTGGGTAGCGGTCACGGATGCCAGCAATTGGTCTCCGCTAATGGGCGGGGACCAACTAATGGAAGACGCCGATCCTACTTTACTTGAAACATCTAAAACCACCTCGTTATTTGGACTGGAACAATCGGTTACTATAAAATACCCACTGGCATTGGATCCACAAAGGGTCCCGTCATAGGTAGCGAAGTAGATTCCTGGCTGCGTAACCTCATAAAAGAAATCGGTTCCCAATACCGTATTCCTATCCGATGCTTCGTACCATTTATAGTTATGTTCATCACTGCTATTAGGCGCCTGCAACAAGAACTGCGCACTAAGAGCGCCCATATTCAGCAAAGCAAATAGTAGGGTGACTACTAAGTATCTATAGGTTGGGTTAGATTTCAAATTCTTGGTTGTAATGGGTTATTGATTTTTCGGTTTATTTTACCACAAAAACTACGTTGATCAAGGAGTTGTAATCCGAGGGTGTGGCAATCACATCGTACGTCATAACCCCTGATGCATTTACACTAACATTTGCAAATACCGAAGTATCGTATACGGTAACATAGTAATACAGATCTGTAGCGGCATACGTAGGTATAGCTGTTGGTGCTCCCGCACTGGCCACAGCAGGAGATCCAAATTGTGTAATATACTGGGCATATAAATCCAAGGTTCTTCCAGTAGCAGTTGAGGAGGCATCTATCGAAATGGAGGGAGGGTAAAATATCCTAGCGGCTTTGGAGGTGATTGGCGCAATTGCTTGGATTACTTGTTCTACCGTTGTCTCTAAAGTTGGTGAAGCAATCCCTCCCTCGTTTACGTCAATAGGCGTTCGCAATGGCACTTCATCATCGTATTGATCATCTGTGCTACCAGCAGCCAATTCGGCCAAGGCACCTTCCACTTCCGTAGCGGTGAAATTACCCGCAGCATCGGTGATGTTCACTTCCGATGCTGTTTGATCGTCCGTGTTGACATAACTACTTAG
>NZ_VVIN01000037.1:0-35922 GCF_008711145.1 Arenibacter lacus | reverse complement strand
TGACCGTCCTCTTTTGTTCTTCTATCCTTGATGATGATGTCCCTATCGGTTGCTACGGCATTATCTATATAATTCACATAAGTCTCAATATTAAGACGCTCAATGGAATTGGATGTCATTTCTTTTTCTTGGGCAGCTATGATTCCTGCATTCAATAATATTAGTGCTAAACTTCCGGCTAAATTTTTCATAAGTAGATGATATTTCGAGGGTTATATTTTATTTCTTCTGCTAAATTAGTGAAGACACTGCGTTTAAATAATGCGTAAGAAAAATCTATAGTAAAATACATACTTTTACTAGTAGATAGGTGGAGTCTGCGAGTATCCTACTAATTAAGGGTAGATATTGCGTTTTTAGAAAGTATTTGCTTTAAATTTTCAACATTACTCCTATATGTTCTGGAAAAAGGCAAGTGTAGTTTATGGTGCTTTAAGGTGCATATTCCCTTGCCATAATTAATCCTGGATACAAAGCTGGTGTTAATGATATAGCTTTGGTGGATCCGGACAAAATTGGACGGTAGACTATTTTCAAAAGTCTTTAACGTTTTAAATGCGCTAATAGTACTTCCGTCTTGCATAAAAAAATCGGTGGCATTGTTATCCGCTTGTAAATACATTATTTCTGAAGTATTTAAATAGCGGTAATCCTTATAAGATTGAAGTAGCAAGGTTTTGGGTTGTGCCTCCTTAGGCATCCTCATCTTTAGCTTAAAGATTGTCTTTCTAATTTCAAATTCGTTGAATGGCAATAACCAATAATCATAGAAATGACTCTTTATTGCTTGGTAAGCATGCTTTTTTGAAGAGGCTAAGGCAATGAAAAGTGGAAAATCAATCAAATATTGATGTAACTCCACAATCATTTGGAAATACTGGGGTGCATTTTCATCTAAACGTACAAATACTATGTCTGGAGTTTGTTTAAGGATGGTATCCAGGCCGTCGTTATAATTTTTGGCCACCCCCTTGCACGTAAAATCATTGTACTCCTCCAAATAATGTTGTAGTTGTAAATTAGACTTCGCGTCCGAATCCAGAATGGTATAGGTGTATTCCATTGTTGGTTATTTTTACGCAAATTAAGAATCCCACCAGGCTTTAAATGATTTTAAACCTTAGAAAAACTAAGGTTTTGGTGTTTTCGATGAAATGCACCTTAAAAGTAAGTGTGTTCTTACCTGTATTGAAGGTTTATCTCTTTATAAAAACGATTCTTGGCTAATACTTACCAACGAATATTGAGGAGTTTCTTTTTCAACCTTAAATAGATTAAGGTTTTGCTTATGGGGAATGCTCAATTGTGCCGCTGGGGCAGCATTAGAATCGGTGAACTAGTGGAAAAATACATGTGATTGGCTGCTAAAACTTTTATCTTTTGGAGATTAAGAAGTTAGGGGGTTTAGGAGTTTTCATTAAGAGGGGAGGGCTTATGGATTTTGAACAAAAACACTCACAATTTCTGCAGCTATCCGCATAGGCTTAAAGGTTTTGGAATTTAATAGGCACCATTCCGTTTTGGCTTTTACCAGCAACTGATCGGTTTCTTTATGGAACATCTCAACCACACGAGTACTAATGGCGCCCCTACTTTTTTCTATATAGGTTTTTAGGACAATTTCATCATCGAGTTTTGCTGCATTCTTATAGGTAATATGATGGGTGAGTACTACCCAAACGGTTGTTTCCACCAGTTCTTTAGGTGCTTTGGCTTTCCAGTGTTCCTTGGCAATATCTTGCATCCATTGAACATACCTAACATTGTTCACATGTTCTAAGTCGTCCAAGTCGTCCTGTACTACCTTAAGGGTTTTTGTGTATACGCCCATTTTATTTTTTTAGAATGTTCACCTCAAATAATTTATCCCAGTTTTTACCGGTTATAAAAAATGTCTTTCTTTCTGGGTGATAGGCAATGCCGTTAAGGACATCTAGAGCTTGGTGTTGGGTAACCCGCTCTTTGAGTCCGCCAAAATTAACCACCCCTTCTATGGCGCCGCTTTGGGCATCTATGATCATTACACTTTCCTTTTGGTAAACATTGGCATAGATTTTACCATCTACGTATTCCAGTTCATTGGCCCTATTAAAAATGGAGGTGTTGGTCACAGTTTCAAAATAACCTTCCTCTGCCATGGTTTCGGGGTTTAGGAACCAAATTTTCTGGGTTCCGTCACTTTTAAATATTTTGTTGCCATCGTTACACAATCCCCAGCCTTCTTTGCTTTCATTGTATTTAAAGCTGCCAATCTTCTTAAACTGATGAAGGTCATAAATAAATCCAACTCCACTTTGCCAAGTAAGCTGAAATATTTTATTGTCCATAATGGTAATGCCTTCCCCAAAATATTGGTCTTCTAAGGCTATTTTTTGAAGCACTTTACCTGTTCTGTAATCTACTTTCCGTAAACTGGAATGCCCTTTCCTTCCGGTACTTTCGTAAAGCGTGTCCTTATAGAACTCTAGGCCTTGGGTGTAGGCGGAATTATCATGGGGGTATTCGTTGATTATTTCATAGGTGTAAATCTCAGGAGCGTTTTCTGCCAAAAGTTTTATGTCTTTGCTCACTGCTACATTTTTACCTTCATAACTGATATTGGCAGTAATGGTCTTGGCACCGAGTTGTGGTAGATCCAATTTTAATTTATTATCGGTAATGGCTACCTCGTCCTGATTGATATAGTAAGTGACTTGATCTATTTTCTTATTCTTTTTATTCTCTATGGAGATATGGACCTCTTGGTTTTTTTGAAAGGCTGTTTGATTCTCTTCCAATTGGATCTCAAAAAGTTTACTGGGATCAGTTTGGCCACCACATGCCATAAAGAATAGGGGAATTAGAAAAAGGAGATTTACTTTAAAAAAGTTCATTTTCACCAAATTTAGGTTATGAAATAAGTTTAATAAAAAAAATTATGCCGTTGTAGGGGGTAAAATCAAGTGGCACCTTTTTGTAGGCCACTCAGACTCAGTCCTTCATGTTTTGGTTTTTTAGGCCGCTTATTAAGGGCAAGTTATTTAATATAATTAAGATGGGAAAAAGGATTGTTTAAAATTTAAAACTTTGTATATTTGCACCGGCAAGTCCTACACGACCAGCTCCTGTAGAATCCCCCAGGGTGGGAACGCAGCAAGGGTATATGGTTGTAGCGGTGCGATGTAGGTAGCTTGCCATTTTTTGTGCCCTAAATTTAGATTTTAAGCCAAAAAGCACTTCTCTTTTTTCTTTCAAAATTCCGTCTCACTCTTCATTTATTCCTTAATTTGCGGACTTATTTACTATAGGAATGCAGCAAAAGGTTGTACTGGTGACAGGTGGTTCTTCTGGAATAGGTAAATCCATAGGGGTTTACTTAAAGTCCAAGGGGTTTAAAGTATATGGAACTACCCGGAATTTAGCCAAATACCCCCATTTTAATGATTTTGAACTTCTAGAACTCGATGTTAGGGAGCCAGACAGTATTAAACGCGCAATAGACCAGCTTATTAATAAGGAAGGTAGCGTAGATGTATTGGTGAACAATGCTGGGATTGGAATAACAGGTCCCATTGAGGAAACGCCACATGAGGAGATATTAAAAGCTTTTGATACCAATTTTAACGGTCCGCTACATGTCTCTAAGGCTGTTTTGCCATTTATGAGGAAGCAACATTCGGGGCTTGTAATTAATATTACTTCTATTGCGGGCTATATGGGGCTGCCTTATAGGGGAATTTATTCTGCCAGCAAGGGAGCGCTAGAATTGGTAACCGAGGCCTTGAGAATGGAAACCAAGGATTTTGGAATCCATTTTACCAATCTTGCTCCCGGAGATTTTGCTACCAATATTGCTGCAGGAAGATATCACGCACCGGTATTGGAGTCGTCACCTTATAAAAAGCCCTATGGAAACACCCTAAAAATGATGGACGAGCATGTAGATGCTGGGCAAGACCCTCTATTGGTTGCGCGGATGGTCCACAAAATAATTCAGACTAAAAATCCTAAGGTTCATTATACGGTTGGGGAGTTTATGCAGAAATTTTCCTTGTTTCTCAAAAAAATACTACCTGACAAAATGTATGAGAAACTGCTGATGAACCATTATAAATTGTAATTTTGCACAAGATTTACAGCTGTTCCATTTAATAAATGATGGCAGCATTAATAATTTAATAAAACAAGTATTATGAAGTTCTTTATTGACACGGCAAACTTAGCACAGATAAAAGAAGCCCAGGAATTGGGAGTTTTGGATGGTGTAACTACCAATCCATCCTTAATGGCCAAGGAAGGAATTACGGGGAAGGATAATATATTAAAGCACTATGTGGATATCTGTAATATAGTAGATGGTGATGTATCTGCTGAGGTAATCTCTACAGATTTTGAATCCATGATAAAGGAAGGTGAGGAATTGGCCGAATTACACGAACAGATTGTAGTTAAGGTTCCAATGATCAAAGATGGTATTAAAGCGATTAAGTATTTTTCTGATAAGGGAATTAGAACCAATTGTACATTGGTATTTTCTCCAGGTCAGGCATTGTTAGCTGCAAAGGCAGGAGCTGCATACGTTTCTCCATTTATTGGAAGATTGGATGACATTTCTACAGATGGTTTAAACCTGATTGCAGAAATCAGACATATCTATGATAACTATGCTTTTGAAACCGAAATTTTGGCCGCTTCCGTTAGGCATACTATGCATGTTATTGATTGTGCAAAAATTGGGGCCGATGTTATGACAGGACCTCTTTCTTCTATAGAAGGGTTGCTAAAGCACCCATTAACAGATAGCGGTTTGGCTAAATTCTTGGAAGATTACAAAAAAGGAAATTAATTTACCCGATAAAAGGTAAGTAATCTAGCCCCATAGCTTTGCTTATGGGGTTTTTTTATGCCTATAATTTAGCTTTTGCAAAGAGATAGTACGGTTTAGGAGTGTATATCTTAGAAAAGAAATCTAGGCAAGCTGTTAATTATAAAAAACTGGGGAAAAGGGATTGTAGTAAAACTTAGGAAGATCTTCTGCCTAGAGGTGTTTAAAAACTCCTATATAAATCGGCATATGCATCTACAATTCGTCCGTTTTTGGTAATAATGCCTTTGTTGAGACCACCGATAACCAACGTGTACTTAAGATTTTCAAAATCGTCCGTCCTGTATTGGGTGTCTAAATCCAGATCATAGGTAAAGAGCATGGCTTGCCATCGCTTCATCTCAGTATTGCAATTGATCCCTATAAAGGTGTATTCTGGGTGAAGGCTTCTAAGTTCATCTACTCTTCTAATGATATTTTTAAAATGTTGTTCCTGGGTCCCAGACCAAAAATAGAAAACAACATTCTTATTCTTTTCTGCTATTTCTTGAAGACTTATTAAATTTTCGCCATTATCAAAGACCATTACTTCTGGTAATTTGTTGTTCGGCTGCATGTTTTTCACGCCTTCGTATACAGCTTCTATTTCCGATATATGTTGGTTGTTGGAAGAATATTTCTGGAAATCCTTTATAAAGGCTTCTATGTTTTCTGTGGTATCGTGTATATTGATTAGATAATAGATGGCTACACTTCTAAAAAGGTTGTCGCGTAAATTTTTAGTTTTCACCAAATCGTTTATTACCGCTAATTTATGTTGGTTGAAATGTAATTTGTCGCCAATAATTTCCCGGTGACTCCCCTCGCAATCCTTGGCACATCCCATATAGGCTAGATTGTCTATGTGCGATTTTAGGTAGTTGTAATAATACCTGTGATAGGCAAGGCCGTCTAAATTGTAATCTAAGTTTTCTCTATACCCATAAAAATCATCGTCTAGCTCGGGGATAGATTTTTTACCGGACACCCTTCTATGCCAAAAGGGATATTTTTCTTTGTAGTTATAGTAGTTATAGTCAATACTGGCTTGGGCTAAAGCGATGGCATTATCCGATAGGGCTGCCTCTTTTTGCAATACATTTAAAGTAGAGGTCTTTATATTCCTCAGCGAATCTATTTTATTGGAAAAATCCATGGGATCTAGACGGGCGTAAGAATAAATAGTAGGAACTTCCTCCTCTGTACTCAGAAATAATTCTAGTAAAAAGTTATTGATTTCCTTGCCTCTTCCAGAGAAGATGAGGGATTCATCAAAGTTATTGGTGTTTAATCGCACTAATAAGCTGTCACCCTTTTCCAGGTATACATACTGTAATTCTGGGTGGTGATCAAAATGATATAGGCCTTCCACAACGGATTCCAACTCAATGGAAAACTTGTTTTCATCATTTAGTTTAGCAGAGTCTATAACGATTTCATCCTTGTAAAGCACCACGTATTCACTAGTGGGATTGATTATTTCACCGGCGAAAAATACATTTTGGGACTTTTTCACTTCTGTACTACAACCAACAAAAGCAAGTATAAAAGCGTAGAGTAAAGGTTTATTCATATTTGAATAGCAGCTTTATTGTTAACAAATCTAACAAACGGAATAGATACTGGCTGTTAATAGTGAGTTAAATATCTATCAGCCCTTGCAGAGTGGGGGATAATGCGGGAGCAATATACTTGGTTTGAAGGGGGAATTTTCGTTATTTTTGCACAAAATATAAAACTTCATTTATGCTATCAGTATCAAACTTATCCGTGCAATTTGGAAAACGGGTTCTATTTGACGACGTAAACGTTGCGTTTACCCAAGGCAATTGTTACGGTATTATTGGTGCCAATGGCGCAGGTAAATCCACTTTCTTAAGAATATTATCTGGCCAGATAGACCCTACTTCGGGACAAGTATATTTAGAGCCTGGAAAACGAATGTCCATTTTGGAACAGAACCACAACGCCTATGACGAGCATACGGTATTGGAAAGTGTGGTAATGGGAAATGCCCCTTTATTTAAAATTAAACAGGAAATAGATGCGCTCTATGCAGATTACAATGATGAGAATGCAGAGAGGATAGGAGAGCTACAGGTCCAGTTTGAAGAAATGGATGGATGGAATGCGGATAGCAATGCCGCAGCCCTACTTTCTAACTTAGGGATTACGGAAGACCTGCATTTTACTTCCATGGCAGACATGGATTCTAAATTGAAGGTTAGGGTATTGTTGGCCCAAGCTCTTTTTGGAAACCCGGATGTATTAATCATGGATGAGCCTACCAACGACCTCGATTATGAGACTATCAGTTGGTTGGAAAATTTCCTAGCCAATTATGACAATACCGTAATCGTGGTTTCTCACGACAGACACTTTTTGGACTCGGTATGTACCCATATTGGGGATATAGATTTTGGAAAACTCAACCTTTACTCGGGGAACTATACTTTCTGGTACGAAAGTAGTCAGTTAGCTGCCAGGCAAAGGGCTCAACAGAACAAAAAAGCAGAGGAGAAGGCAAAGGAACTGCAAGAGTTTATTAGACGTTTCAGTGCAAACGTTGCTAAGAGTAAGCAGGCTACGTCCAGGAAAAAGATGTTATCCAAGCTGAACGTCGAGGATATTAAGCCTTCAAGTAGGAGGTATCCAGCTATCATTTTTGAAAGAGAGCGGGAGGCAGGAGATCAAATATTGAATATAGAGAAGCTTTCCGCCACTTCTGAGGAGGGGGAGATTTTATTCCAAGATGTAAATATTAACCTAGCTAAAGGGGATAAGGTTGCTATTATCTCCAGAGATTCTAGAGCATCTACGGCATTCTATGAAATACTTAATGATAATCGTAAGGCGGATAGTGGTGAATTTCAATGGGGGGTAACCACTACCCATTCTTATTTGCCAGCAGATAACTCCGGTTTCTTTAACGACGACATTAATTTGGTGGATTGGTTAAGGCAATATGCTAAAACAGAGGAGGAAAGAGAGGAAGTAAGTATTAGAGGGTTTTTAGGGAAAATGCTCTTTAGTGGTGAGGAGGCCTTGAAAAAATGTACGGTCCTTTCCGGAGGAGAAAAGGTTAGGTGTATGCTTAGTAGGATGATGTTGATGAGAGCTAACGTGCTGATGCTAGACGAACCTACCAACCACTTGGACTTGGAGAGTATTACAACCTTCAACAATTCCTTGAAAAACTTTAAGGGGACTGTGTTATTGACTACTCATGACCACGAATTTGCACAAACTGTGGCAAATAGAATTATTGAATTAACTCCAAAAGGATGTATTGATCGCTATATGAGTTTTGAAGAGTACATGTCTGACAAGACCATAAAGGAACAGCGAGATAAAATGTATTCCGTTCCTGCCTAGGGTAGATAGAGTACTAGCGCGAATTATTCGTTTGGTATAAATTATAAAGTCGTTATTCCATTGTTTCCCAACTGTTTTTCGCTTAGAAATACAGGAGGGCGGAATAAAGACTTTTTTTTTTTTGACAGAATTATTAAAAATAAAAGGTAGAACAGATCCCTTGGCTGTGTGTTTTCTTTTAGTCGCTTTGGCGGATTTTGCTTAATAGATGAGCGCTATGTCTTTAAAAACCTGCTGTTCCATACTGCGGGGCTAAAGTTTTTGCCCTTTGCAAAAGCGTAATAGACCACCATTGCTACTACAGATTTAACCATAAAAAAGTAAATTATTAGGAATTGGGCCGTAGAGCTTGTTTTGGAAAAAAGTGCATGAGGTACTATCAGCGTAAGGAGGTAGCTAAGGAGAAGTATAAATACAAGAAGGTTTCCCATGCTTTTGTAAGGCCACATAAACGCTTTTCTAAATGGATGTAGATCGTTGCCCCATTTATGTATTAAGTAGTAGTAGTCGTTGTTTATAGGGACAAATAAAATGGGATCGTCCGGATCTTTTAATTTAAAGAGTCTGGAAGGAGCAAGAATTTTATACCCTTTCAATTCTAACCCGTGCTTCTTTTCTAAGCTTCTTATTTTGGAAAGGGCTTCTTGGGGAATTTCACCTTTAAAATATTGAGAATCCAAAAACCGAAGTCGATAGTCTATGGCAATTTTTTTAATATGACGAATGGAATAGATTTCCGATGTTTCCAATAGGTCAAAATTAAACTGATTGGAAGCAGTGGCCGATTTGGTGGCTAAATTTTCAGCGATTCTTGCCCGATCAGAATCTACCTTGCTTAAAATATCTTGTACCTCTTGTAGTATGGTATCAGAGGTAATATCCTTCTGCTTAGTGATAATAAGCTTTTTCTGAATATTGGTTTTTTGCAGCAACATATCTCTTTCATTTATCGCAATAATCATAAAGTTAATAAATTATGGTCTCATTGCATGGGAGAAAATCATAAATTCTGTGCTTTGTAACCTACTCATACCAAAATGGGAAGCGCCCTTTAGTAATGGTGATAAACCTAAAGTTATAGGTGTTCCTTTAAAGAATATTGCTGCTTTTTGGGGGTTGGTTCAAAAATAGAGTGCCTTTGGGCTATTGACTATTTTCTTCGGGAATGATGGGGTGGCGCGCTGTTGTGATGTAGGGTGCCAACTAGAATAAAAGAAGGGCAACAGTGATGAAAGTTTGCCAAGAACTTACCACTAGGTAAGGAGGAAGCTTTTTAGAATCGCTGTTGCCCTTTTAAAGATATTATAGGGGCTATCTTAGTTCGGCACCCAATTCTTCTTGGTATCGCTTGCGCAATTTATTCATAATGGCATCTATTTGCTTATCCGTTAAGGTGGCTTTCTCATTCCGTAATGTGTAGCTTACAGCATAGGATTTTTTTCCTTCTGGCAAGCTCTTGCCGGTATACACATCAAACAAGCTTACATTTTTTAATAGCTTTTTCTCCGTTTCCCGAGCAATATCATAAATTTGCTTAAAGGTCACATTGTTGTCTATCAGCAAGGCGTAATCTCGCTTTACCGCAGGGTATTTGGCAATTTCTTTGAATAGGATTGGTTTTCCTTGTCCCACTAACTCCAAAATGTAATCCCAATCAAAATCGGCATAAAGAACCTCTTCTTTAATATCGAAGGCGGTGGCTATGGATTTCTCTATCACCCCAAGTGATACTACTTCCTTACTGTCTACTTTTAGGCAGATACCTTCAGAAAATATGGTTCTGGTGGTGGGTTCGGATTCGTACTCGGGAAGTCCTAACCTGCTCAAGATATTTTTCACCATACCTTTTAGGAAGAAGAAATCTGATTTCTGGGTTGGAGCGGTCCAACTGTCTTCCATTCTGTTGCCTGTGATTACAAGGCTTAAATGCTTCTTTTCTGCCCTACTATCTGAAAGCTGATGGTAGGTCTTCCCAAATTCGAAGAATTTGAGATTGTGCATTTTTCTATTGGCATTATGTTCTACTGCCTCTAATCCTGAGAAGAGCATGGATTGTCTCATTACAGAGAGGTCTGTACTCAAGGGATTCAGCATCCTAATGGTCTGCTCTTCCTTAAGGTCCTCGGTTAATTTATGGTATTCCGGAGAGGTGAGACTATTGGATAGTAATTCGTTAAAGCCATTGGATGCCAATAGGTTACCAATAATGTTCTGAATTTTAAAGTCCTCAAACTTAGACGCTGGAGCCACGGAGGCATTCAGTTTCTCCGTAAATTCTACGTTGTTGTAACCATATACACGTAGTATTTCTTCTATGACATCCACTTCGCGCTGAACATCGACCCTGTAAAAAGGAATAGACAAGCCCAAACCGGATTCGGTTACGTTCTTTACTTTGATCTCTAGGGAGGCAAGGATAGACTTAATGGTATCTTTAGAAATTTCCTGTCCTACTAATTTATCAATTTTGTTAAACGTAAGAAATACGTGATAGTCGTCTTTTTTCTTGGGGTAAAAATCTGCAATATCCGAAGTAATATCCCCGCCTGCAATTTCCTGGATAAGTAAGGCAGCTCGCTTTAAGGCATATTCTACATTGTCAATATCAATACCCCTTTCAAACCTAAAGGAGGCATCGGTGTTAATACTGTGCCTTTTTGCGGATTTCCGTACACTTACGGGGTTAAAAAATGCACTTTCCAAGAAAATGCTGCTGGTAGCGTCTGTAACTCCCGAGTTTTCTCCACCTAAGACACCAGCAATACAAAGTGGTCTTTCTGTGTCGCAGATCATTAGATCTTCGTCGCTAAGGGTGCGTTCTATCCCATCTAAAGTGGTAAACTTAGTTCCTTTGGGCAGCGTTTTTACAACAATTTTATTGCCTTTAATTTTAGCGGTATCAAAGGCATGCAGCGGCTGTCCTAATTCGTGCAACACATAATTGGTGGCATCCACCACGTTGTTCTTTGGTGTAAGGCCAATGGCTTTCAACCTGTTTTGTAACCAATTTGGAGAGGGCTCCACAATAAGATTGCTAATGGTGATTCCGCAATATCTTGGGGCCAGCTCACTATTCTCTACCTCTACATCTATTTTAAGAGAGCGATTGGTAATATTGAAATTGGTTACCGGTGGGGTAATCAATTCTTTTTGGATGTTCATTTGCTTAAGTCCGGCCTTCAAATCCCTGGCAACCCCAAAATGACTCATGGCATCGGCCCGATTGGGGGTTAGGCCTATCTCGAAAACTTCGTCGTCTTCCACTTCAAAAACGTCGGAACAAGGTGTTCCTACCGCGAGGGTGTCTGGTAGTACAAGAATGCCATCATGGCCTTCTCCTAGACCAAGCTCGTCTTCTGCGCAGATCATCCCATGACTTTCTTCCCCTCTGATTTTTCCTTTTTTAATCTTCCAGGATTCCCCTTCCTTAGTATATAAGGTGGTTCCTATAGTGGCAACCGGTACTTTCTGTCCTACGGCAACGTTGGGGGCCCCGCAAACTATTTGTAAGGGCTTTTCCTGGCCAACGTCTACGGTGGTTATTTGTAGTTTATCTGCATTGGGATGCTTAACGCAGCTAAGCACTTCGCCTACTACTACTCCCTCTAATCCTCCCTTAATGGATTGGAAGGAAGAAATGCCTTCCACCTCTAAACCAAGGTCTGTTAATAATCCCGCTGTTTTTTGGGAATCCCAATCAATTTTTAGAAACTGTTTTAACCAGTTATAAGATATTTTCATTGCTTATTTTTACAGAGGTCAAATATAAAACAATGCCGCAAGACATTCAATAGGTAGCCTAGTATATTGTCTTTTTTTTATCCCTTTAACTGGAATCGCTCAACTCCCTAAAAATGGTAGATGGGGACCAATATAAAATTCACTGGAGTCCCCTAGTCATTTCTAGCATTGCTTGGTATATACTTTCATAGGTAAGTTGTAACTTTGTGCTACATAGATTTAACCTATTTATAAAATTACAAAAGTGTATAATTTCATTCGGATTACCCTAATTTTTTGCTTTACTGTGCTGTTGGTCTCTTGCGGAGAGCCTAGAACTAATCCCTTAAAGGAGGGAACTTGGCTGGCAGAACTCCAAACCCAAGATGATTACGATCTCCCTTTTAATTTTAAACTGTACCAAGATGAAAATGGGAAGGTCACCATGGAAGTGTACAATGCTGATGAAGTGATTTATGTGGATGAAATTACCTTGACTAAAGATTCTTTCCTGATAAAACTTCCTGTTTTTGAAGGTTACCTTAGCGGAACATATACCCCAAAATTGATGAAGGGTGTCTTTGCAATGGATAATTTGGAGAGAAAAGTACCCTTTAGAGCTACCTATGGGGTAGCAGAGCGTTTTAAGACCGGGGAAGAACCCAAGTACAATGTTTCTGGGGCTTGGGAAACAGTTTTTAATCCCAATACGGAAAAACAGTACATGGCCGAAGGAGTATTTAAACAGCTAGATGGTAGGGTTACTGGAACATTTAGGACCACTACTGGGGATTATAGATTTTTAGAGGGAGTACAGCAAGGCGACTCCTTAAAGCTATCTACTTTTAATGGTGCTCATGCCTATTTGTTTAAAGCCAAGGTCTCGGATAGCCTTATAGATGGAGTGTTTTACTCTGGGAATCATTTTCAGGCGCCTTTTTCGGCCAAAAGAAACGAAAACTTTCAGTTGCCCGAAGCCGATGGGCTTACCTATTTAAAGGAGGGGTATGATAAATTGGAATTTAGTTTCCCGGATGCGGATGGAAATATGGTATCCTTGGAAGATGAGCAGTTTAAAAACCAAGTGGTGGTAGTGCAAATAATGGGGACCTGGTGTCCTAACTGCTTGGATGAAACTAAGTTTTTGGTGGAGTATTTGGAAGAAAACAAAAGCAAAGACGTTAGTGTGGTAGCCCTAGCATTTGAATATGTGAAAACGCCGGAAGCTGCCTTTAAAGCCATCAATCGATTAAAGGATAGAATAGGGGTAGAGTACCCTATTTTGCTAGCCCAATATGCAAGTTCGGATAAATCCCTGGCGCAGGATAAGCTCCCCATGCTAAACCATATTCTATCATACCCAACTACCATTATTTTAGATAGAAAGGGAGCGGTTAGAAAAATACATACCGGATTTAATGGTCCGGCTACAGGAAATAATTATCTGAGCTTTAAAAAAGACTTTTACAGCTTTATAGATGAGTTATTGGCAGAGGAATAATGATAAGTAAGTCTAGGTAATGGGCAGGCCTCCTTATATAATGGTAGACTTGCCCAGTCCTATGTTTTCGTAGTTGTAGTTATAATTCTCGTCAGAATCAATGATGTTGGCTGCGATGTAATCACCTACTTCATTAGTCCCATATTTACTGGTAGCATCCAAGTCGCGCGTAACAACCTGTTGTCTCATGGACTTGTCCACGGCTGTTACTACGGCGTTAGATTCCTCATGTAGGCCAAAATGACTAAGCATCATTGCGGTAGAAAGAATAGAGGCTATGGGATTGGCAATATTTTTTCCTTCGGCTTGGGTATAAGATCCATGAAAAGGCTCAAACATGGCGTGCTCGCTTCCAATGGAGGCAGAGGGTAACAATCCCTTGGTACCGCAGATGGCACTGCCCTGGTCCGATAAGATGTCCCCGAACATATTGTCTGTAAGTATCACATCAAAATGGTTGGGGTGCAACATCATTTGCATGGCCGCATTATCCACAAAAAGAAACTCTAGTGCCACTTCTGGGTAGCTCTCCCCAATTCTGGTAACTACCTTACGCCATAGTCTAGAGGTTTCCAATACATTGGCCTTGTCTATTAATGTGAGTTTTTTTCTTCTGTTTTTTGCTGCCTTAAAAGCTAAATGGGCAATTCTACTGATTTCCTTTTCGGAATACTCACATAGATCGGAGGCTATGGTACCCTCCTGTCTTAATTTTTTCTCACCAAAATAAATACCTCCGGTGAGTTCTCTATATATTATAAAATCCGTTCCGAAAATTACATGCTTCTTTAAGGGCGATTTGTTTACCAAGGTTGGAAATACCTTTACCGGTCTAATACTGGCGAAAAGTTCTAGCTCCATTCTCAGTTGTAACAATCCCTGTTCCGGACGAACCTTGGCACTGGGATTCTCATCGTATTTTAGGGTGCCGATGGTGCCAAAAAGTATGGAGTCCGAAGCTCTGCAGAGGTCAATGGTGGCTTTGGGTAGGGGCTTGCCATGTTTTTCCATAGCGATAGCTCCTATATCACCTTCCGTAAATGTAAATTGATGATGAAAGGTTTCTTCTACCGCACGCAGGCATTTAAGGGATTGGGCCAAAACTTCTGGCCCAATTCCATCTCCGCCTAAAACTGCAATTTTCAGATTCATTTAAGCTGTAATTTCTATTGAGATTCCACTAGAAGCAATGATCTCATGGATATCTTCGTCCATAACTTCTTTCTTTTTGTCTGCGAAGTTTAAAAACTCCTTATAAACCTCGTCTAACTGGGTCTTGGTAAGTTCGTATCCTACGTTTTTAGCACGGTAAGCCAAAGCAGCCCTACCACTTCTTGCTGTAAGAACGATGGAAGACTCTGTGACCCCAACATCAGCCGGATCAATAATTTCGTAGGTTTCCCTATTCTTAATGACGCCATCTTGGTGGATCCCAGAACTATGGGCAAAAGCATTGGCACCTACAATAGCCTTGTTGGCCTGTACTAGTACGCCCATTTTTTGGGCTACCATCTGGCTGGTGTCATAAAGCAGCTTACTGTTAATATTGGTATCCAAATTTAAGGTAGGGTGTTGTCTTAAGATCATCACCACTTCCTCTAAGGAGGTGTTTCCTGCTCTTTCCCCAATACCGTTGATAGTACATTCAATTTGTCTTGCACCGTTAATTACCCCTGCGATGGAATTGGCAGTGGCCAAACCAAGGTCGTTATGACAGTGACAGGAAAGGATGGCCTTGTGAATACCGGTAACATTTTCCTTTAGATACTTAATCTTGGCTCCATATTCTTCTGGTAGGCAATATCCAGTGGTATCTGGAATGTTTAAAACCGTGGCTCCGGCCTTAACTACCGCTTCACAGACCCTAGCTAAAAACTCATTGTCCGTACGTCCTGCATCTTCTGCGTAAAATTCCACATCCTCTACAAAGGTCTTAGCGTATTTTACCGCCGCAACAGCCCTTTCTATAATGGCGTCTTTGTTGGAGTTGAACTTAAACTTAATATGTGAATCCGATGTACCAATTCCTGTATGTATCCTAGGCCTTTTAGCGCTTTTCAGGGCTTGGGCTGCAACTTCAATATCTTTTTCAACGGCACGGGTTAGTCCACAAACCGTTGCATTTTTTACTAGTTTAGAAATCTCATGAACGGAATTGAAGTCCCCTGGGCTAGAAATTGGGAACCCTGCTTCAATCACATCCACGCCCAATACATCCAGTCTTTCGGCGATGATCAATTTTTGCTCCGTATCCAATTTACATCCGGGTACTTGTTCCCCATCCCTAAGTGTCGTATCAAAAATATGTACCTTATCTTTGCTCATTATATTTGCGTAATTTTATATAGACTTTACGAATATACTACTAATAGGTTCCCCCAAGTTGCAGTATGTAGGGCATTTACAATGGTGAGGAACTTTTTATGAGGTGTAAAGAACTAAGAATCAACAACATAAACCTTTTTTATTACGATGACAAATGCTCCGAAAGATGCATTATTTGTACTGGTTAAATCGCTTTCAAAGTCAGAAAAACGTCAATTTAAATTATACGTTGGACGCTTGGGGGTAAACACCGATGCGAAATTTTTAGCTTTATTTAATTTATTGGATAAAATAAAAGTCTACGATGAAAAATTAATATTGGAAAATGGCATTGTTAAAAAGGCCCAGTTATCCAATCTTAAGGCACATTTATATAGGCAGATCCTTGTAAGTCTTAGATTAAATCCGGTAAACCAAAACATACGGGTGCAATTAAGGGAGCAGTTGGATTTTGCCACTATACTTTACCAGAAGGGATTGTATAAGCAGAGTTTAAAAATCCTTGATAAAACCAAACAGACCGCCATAGAAAATGAAGAAAAAAACGTGGCCTATGAAATTGTGGAGCTGGAAAAAGTGATAGAGACCCAGTACATTACCCGTAGTATTCCAGATAGGGCAGATGAACTTTCCATCCAAGCAAAGGAATTGTCTAGACAAAACTTAATTACCAGTAAGCTATCCAACCTAGCGCTACAGTTATATGGTCAAATGCTGAAGATAGGTTATGTGCGAAGTGATGAGGACTATAGAAGGGTTAAAGTATATTTTGACAAGCACCTTCCAAAGGTGAAAATGGAAGAGCTTGGATTCAGAGAGAAATTATGGTTGTACAAAGCCCACCTTTGGTATAGTTTTTTAACGCAAGATTTTCTGTCTTGTTATAAGTATTCCAGTAAGTGGGTAGACTTGTTTTATGAGAACAAGATGATGATATCCTTAAATCCAGTTTTCTTCCTAAAGGGGAATCATTATTTGTTGGAGTCCTTATTTTATGTGAGGTATAGTTCCCAGTTTAAGGAAACCTTGGAGCGGTTAGAGGAAATTGTTGCTAGTAAAGATTTTCCGGCCAACGACAACCTTTCATCCCTAGCTTTTATCTATATCAATTCCAATAAGTTAAACCTTCATTTTATGGAAGGTAGTTTTGAGAAGGCAGAGTATTTGGTGAAAATTGTGGAATATGGAATCTCCAAGCATCGAGGACGATTGGATGAACACCATATCATGGTATTGTATTATAAAATAGCTTGTCTATATTTTGGAATGGGCGACAATAAATTGTGCATACAATACCTAAAGAGAATTATTAACAATAAGAATCTTAAAATGCGGGAAGATTTAATGTGCTTCTCAAGGGTTTTAAGTTTAATTGCCCACTATGAAGCGGGAATGGATTATCATTTAGAGGTGCAATTAAAGAGTACTTATAAGTTTCTTTTGAAGATGAACGACCTGCATGCCGTGCAAAAGGAAATGATAAAGTTCTTAAGAAGGTTGGGGGATATTTATCCACACGAATTGCGCAACGAATTCAATAAGCTTTATGTGGAATTAAAAAAATACGAAGATCACCCTTATGAAAAAAGGGCGTTTTTATACCTCGATATAATTTCCTGGCTGGAGAGTCATTTGCAGAATAAACCGGTAGCACAAGTAATACAGGAAAAGGCAGCGATGATTACCCGATAAGTAGTAGAAATTAAAACGAAACACCTTGTAAGGCAGCGCACTACCTAGGGCTGTTTTACATTTCCCCAATTTAAGTGGAATTCAAAATTATTTGGAAAGGGGTAGCCAAGTATGGAAAACCCACCCTTTGCTAGTGGAAAGCTATTGCTTACACGCCTTCCAAAGGTTCTCCTGTGGCAAGGGTGCCACCAATTCTAAAAGCTCTTTTTTCACAGGGTGTACAAAGCGTAACTTCCTGGCATGCAGGTGAATGCTACCGTCCTTGTTGCTCCTATCTGCCCCGTATTTTAGGTCGCCCTTAATTGGGCATCCCAAAGCGGCAAGCTGCGAACGTATTTGATGGTGTCTTCCTGTTTTTAAATCAATTTCCAACAGGGTATAGCGGTCCAGCTGCTTTAGTACCTCATAGTCTAAAATAGCCTTTTTACTATCCGGAACTTGATTTTTATGGGCGTAGGATTTGTTTTGCTTCGGATTTCGTTTTAGCCAATGTATCAAGGTGCCACTTTTCTGATCTGGCTGTTTGCCTACAATTGCCCAATAGGTTTTTTGGGCATCTTTTTCGGCAAATAGTTTGTTGAGTCTAGGGAGGGCTTTAGAGGATTTGGCGAAGACCACAATCCCGGTAGTGGGCCGGTCTAACCTATGGGCAACCCCTAAGTAGACATTGCCTGGTTTATCGTATTTTATTTTTAAATATTGCTTTACTACCTCGCTCAACGGAGTGTCTCCGGTTTTATCGCCTTGTACAATATCTCCCGCTCTTTTATTGATGGCTATAAGGTGATTGTCCTCATAGATCACCTGTAAATTAGCGGGAGTAGAATGTATTTTCTGTTGGTTTGTTGACACTTTTATGGCCTAAGAAGGTTGTTGTTACTTGTGGTCTTCTATGTTATTAATACTGTTCTTCATCACTGGGGAAGTCCTTGGTCTTTACATCCTCTACATATTGTGAAATGGCATTGCCCATTTCTTCATATAGATTAAGATACCTACGTAAAAACCTTGGATTAAACTCCTGGGTGATTCCCAATAGATCGTGTACCACCAGTACTTGTCCGTCTACCCCGTTACCAGCTCCGATACCAATTACGGGGATAGAAACACTTTCTGCTACCTCTTTTGCTAGTGCAGCGGGAATTTTTTCTAGTACTATAGCGAAACAGCCTGCCTTTTCCAGCATTTTGGCGTCGTTCTTCAATTTTTGGGCTTCGTCTTGCTCCTTAGCACGCACCGTATAGGTACCAAACTTATAAATGGATTGTGGGGTAAGCCCTAAATGTCCCATTACAGGTACGCCTGCGTTTAAGATGCGTTTAATAGAATCCTTTATTTCTTGTCCGCCCTCCACCTTTACAGCATGGGCGCCACTTTCTTTCATGATTCGAATAGCAGAACGAAGTGCTTCTTTGGGATCACTTTGATAACTTCCAAAAGGAAGGTCCACTACAACCAGTGCCCTATTTACCGCTCGTATGACGGAGGAGGCATGGTAGATCATTTGATCTAAGGTTATAGGGAGAGTTGTCTCATGACCCGCCATTACATTACTGGCAGAGTCGCCCACTAAGATTACATCCACATTGGCGGTGTCTACAATTTTCGCCATGGAATAATCATAAGCCGTCAGCATGGATATTTTCTCCCCGTTTTGTTTCATATCAACGAGCGATTTTACAGTCACTCTTTTGTACTCTTTTTTGGCAACAGACATGGTATTTATTTTTAGAGCGATAAAAGTAAGGAGATTTGTTCTAAAACTTGGTGGAAATCCACGGACTTGTGATTAAATCCTACAATTTTGGGGATATTGGAAGAAGTTTTGCTGATTTTTAGAATAAAAAGGGATAATTACCACATGGAGCTAAGGATGCGATATGCTGCTTTTGCTCCTTATGTTCCAATTTCTGATGTTATTATAATTGAAGTAAAAATATCTGTTTTTTTGGAACTCCTTCCTTATTGGGTATACTTCTGTTGAATGCAAGTGTTTTTCCATCGTGGGACCATACTGGATTGGATAGGGGAAAGGAAGACGGATGGGTAAGTACTTGGCCCTCCTTGGCACCCACTCGTAGATGAACCAATGCATTTTGCCAAATGTATACCAAGCTTTTCTCTTTGGGATGCCATCTAATGCCCCCTGTCACATCGGTAGGGTGAAAGGTTTGTTGAGTGGGCGTTCCGCCCAAAGGAGAGATGGTAAAGACCTGTTTCGCACCCTGTTGGTCTCTCGCTATAAAAGCTAACATACTGCCGTCAAAGGACGAACGGACAATGCCCTCGCAGCCAGGAAATTTACTTTCGGTAGTAAAGCTTAATCTTCTCTGTTGGGTACCCTTGGGAGGAGATGGCATGGTAGTGGCGGTTCCCTCTAAAGGGGTATTGGAGGGGAGGCTAATGTCTTCTGGTATATCTACCACAAAAACTTCATCTACCTCCTCACCGTTTTTATTTTTTACTGTACCTATAAAAGCTCTTGCACGCTGTAGATGACCTTCATTATTTTTATATCCGGCATTTCCTATCCAACTATCTCCGGCGGCCCTACTAATCTCGTCGCTTCCAGGAACAGGTTGGGGTACAACCTTTACTACCAAAACGCTAAACCATTCCCCGGAGAAATCTTCTTCGGGAATGGATGGGGTAACCAAAACGGGGGAGCTCTTTTTAGACACTCCAATGGTTCTAAGGTTATAGGGAATCCCGGTTTCATCCTCCATTTTTTTAAGGAGGGCATCGTTATAGGTGAATCCAATCCACCCTCCATCCCCACTAAATTCGTGTCGGTGGGTACCACCTCGCAAGGCCCCTGGAGTGAAAGGAGGGGAGCTGTCCCTAGCATCCATAAAGACAGGTTTATTTGGGGCGTTGTCACGTACAATCACCCCTGTTCTTCGCCACTGTTCATAGGGGCGTTCTGGACTGCAATTGTTTAAGCCATGGATAAAGATAACTTGGTTCTCGGTATGACTATAGCTGGCGGCACCAACCCCTGGCCCGTAGGGAGTTTGCTCTTTTGTTTGATATAGGATTTTCTTTTCTCCGGTTTTTACGTGTACCTTTTCTATTATTCCATTGGCCCCGATGCCTCCCTCTTCTGTTCGGGTATCGTAGACCAGCCATTGGTCATCCGGAGAGAAGTTATCATTATTGTCCAAATCGTGATTATAGGAGAAATCATGGGTGAGTTGAATTTCCTTTTTATACGAATTGTGGTTGCAACCGCTCATACACATGGTTATTACTATTAAGCGTAAAAGTATCCTTTTTTCAGATTGTTTGTTCATAGAACGGAAGATGAAAAAGCTGGCCGCTTTATCGGGTAATAACTTAGGTCTAGGTAATCTTTTTGATTACTAAGTTGATAAGCATGGTGCCGATGCGAGCTCTATGTTATTTATGGATTTAATGAAATTGAATTCCCTATCTATTGCCAGCTAAGCTCCACCCTCGTTTTCAGTACGTTTTTTATCAAATTGGAACTCGCCCGTGCTTGCTGATTTTTATTCGCTACTCGTTCCTTGCTTCTCCATTGGTGCGCTAATTACGCCAAGATATCTTCCCATCCAATAGGGGAGGAGCCATATATCCCCTGCGGAATATTCCTGATTGCCATCTCCTCCAACCCGATCTAGGCGGAACATATTGGCATTATGACGTTGAACGGGTCTTTCATCTGGGGGTAAGACCTCGGCGATGGTCTGCCTTCTGAAATTAGGTTCTATATGGGTGATGTCTTTTCGATGACTGTTCATAATATCCCAAGTTACTAGGTCCATGGGATGTTTCCTTAGGTACCAGGCAGCTTCTTCCAGGTCAAATTCCTGGGTGCCGGTTAAGGCGGTCATAATATTCCATGCCCCTTCTTTTTCGGGTCTTTCAATTTCCCAATGATCTATGATAGCCTCCTTGTATTTCGCTTTTAGGGAATCGTTTAAGGCATATCTATAGAGTCCCCAATAGCCCACGTAGTACATTTCGTCGTCGGAGTGGTTCCAAGATTCGGAGAGCATATTGCTCCAATCGTCTCCTTCTTCGCCTGCGACTCCTATTTCTTTCATCGGGCGCATTAGGTTTTCCAAATAGCCATGATTGTCCATTAAATCCATTGCCTTTTCCTTATATTTTTCCTTCCCCGTAAAGTGGTAGGCGGTTTGAAGCATCCCAATAATATTAGAAGAATTCAATTTGCGATCACCCACGGTTTTAGGATGGCCATTCACATATTCTGGGTTCCATCGCCCCCAAGTGGTTGGTTTTCCATCGAAATCTACCAAATACAAATCGTTCTTTACTATATGGCTCATTAGGGTATCTATTAATACAATGGCGCGGTCTTTTAAATCGTTGTCCATCAGTTCGGCCATAACCCCATAGGCAAAGATGTGCCCTATGGCTTCGTCACTACTGGTAGTGGCTTTCCAATCCCATTCCGGATCATCGGTGTGCTGCCATCTTTCCGGATCTCCCAAGCGTTCTATATAACCACTTCGCTCAAAGGAGCGCGAAGGGAAGCCAGGTACGGGGTTAATATAGAAAAGACGTTCCATGGCCTCCATAGATTCCCTGCAGTTTTGTAGCGCATCTTTAGACTTTGTAACGGCATAGCGAAATACTTCACCAGCCAAATACATGGTAGTCCATAATCCGTCGTTATCGGAATCTGAGAGTCGGCCAGAATCTATATTCCCATTGTCTAAATCGACCAACGTAGAATTAAACCCTAGTCGGATATGCCTATGACGCACTTGTTTGTCATAGTACTGTGCTTTGTCATAAAGGGTCATTTCCTCAAAAACGATTTGTCCCAATCCGGCATCGGTAAGAATTAGTATAGATCCATCATGGGCTTTTGATATGTGATGAACCAAGTTACCAGGCAACCACCTTTTCCCGTAGTAGTATTTAAACTTACCGTTGTCTTTTAGCTTAAAGGCTCCTTTGGTAGAGCCAAACCAAAGGGTTCCATCAATATTTTCTATATAGGTGATTTCGGTCCAAGGGAGCTTCTTATGGGTTTCCCCAATTTGCTCACCTGTTTCTAAGGAAGCCTCCAGATACCCATCTAAAGTGCCAATGATTAATTTTGATTCCCATAGGGCCAAAGAGGTGAAATTAGCACCTTCGATAAGGGTGGTTAGGTTTTTATCCTCGGGTTTGAAAACGGTTACCGATTTTTCCCCTAGGATATAAAAGATGCCTGTTTCATCATCGAATTTAATTTGAAGGACCTTATCATTGGGCAATGCCCCTTTCCAGTCATTGTTTTCTTTTGTTAGATATTGTAAAGCCTTTCCATCGCTGATTAAAAAACCAAAATCTTTCCCGGCGGCTATAATATTCGCCTTGGGCAATTGGTGCATAAGGTAAAGGGTCCCTGCCCATGCATTGCTCAACACCGCCCTATCGTCCAAATAAATGAACTGATCTTGATAGAGGGTGATCGCTGTTATGTTTTTGTCGGTCAAGGGTCTATAGGTCTTGTCGGGCATTAGTATGCCAGGGTAGAGAAACTGACCATCATGGGTGCGAAGTATCCCTTCAGAAGAAGCAATCTGAATGAGGTTATTTCTGTCCATATGGGCAGAAAAAAGGGTGAGATCATCTAGATTTGCATGGTATTTTACACTGTAATCTTGCCTATAAGGCACATCTTTATACACGGGCAGGGAGGCAGAAGAATTATTTTGCTGGGGCGCCTCGTTACAGGAAAGACTCAACAACAGCAGCCAAGCGGTAATAGGAAAAAACGTTCTCATGTCAATATTGGTTTTGGTCGGTTACAAGCGTCCCTATTTTAATCTGTATTTTAAGACAGCGATTTATGTGGGGACCCTACTATTACAAATAAACCTGATTTTAGCATGGCATACCTCGTATATGTTACGGGATTTGCATTAAATATTGACTTCCTGAGTGAAAATTGGGAATCCTACGGAGTTTTCCTGTTAGGATAATTGATATTCTGAGGTAGCAGCTAGTAGTGTTTGTAAGTGCAAAACGAATAGGGGAAAGTCCACAACAACCTACATGGGTTTGGACCTTTTTATGCGCTATTAGTTGATAAATCTACTAACAGCAACCTATATATAAATAAAAATACCCAGAACCACCGCTATAAAGCAAGTTCCGGGTATTTCCCTATCAACCAATAAACACTAATCACATACTTCTTAAATCGATTTTAAATAGGCTTCTAGGTCTAGCTTGTCTTGAGCACTCAGCTCCAATCCAAAGTGGTTATCGTAATGGGTTATTACCTCGTTTAAGGTGGCAAATCTCCCATCGTGATAGAAACCTCCCTTCATACGGGCAAAAAGTCCTCTTAAGGGTGTGGTTCTATACATGCCTGTGGGGGATCTTTTGGCTTCAAAGTCGTCTATCCCTATTTCCGCGGCGGTGTGTAAATTATACCCCGCGTCGGTAAACATAGGAGCTATATGGCAGGTTGCACAAAGGGCGCTACCGTTAAACAAGGATTTGCCTCGTTCTGCAGCTGCCACATCATAGCTTCCTTCGGGGGGAGTGGGGGCGGTTAATGATAATTGATAGGCTTGCAATCCTGGTAATTTGGAGGTGATGAGGTCTGGATCATTAGTAATATTCCCAAAATTGTTTTCTGCTGCAATAGGAAACTGGTTGGCATCGTTTAAACGCGCATCGGTAAAGCTACCCTGTCCGTGCATTTCCAAATTTGCTACAAAGGCATTCCAATACACCATATCTCCCCAGCCGGTATAGGTCGCTAAATTAACGCCTTGTAATCCATAGGCAGCAGGTAATAAATTAGCCGCAATGCTTCCATCTGGTTTAAGAGCAATACCATCTACCATTAAGCCAGCATTAAATTTTCCGGGCCCCCAACCTGTTAGTACCGCCTCAACCGTGGGTTCGTCCACATGGAGTAAATCGGCCAAAAACTTTTTGTTATCGGTTAGGTTAACAATAGCCCCTACATTTAAATCCCTATTGGGATACCCATCCAATCGTCTTCCTATGCCTTCAGAAAAGGAGTTATCTACCGTAGAGTGGCACAGGGCACAGTTGATACCTATCGCCGTCATATTCCCTTCCTCGTTAAAAGAACCTTTTATCCCCACCACGGCATTCATTTTTAGCAATGCAACCGTAGTCGCAGGATCGTTGAGGTCTACATCCCCGGCCATTATAGCCGCTGCAACCTCGGCAGGGATGGCCTCGGAATCTACTTTTAAACCAACAGCCAAGGCGGTGGCCGGACTCACACCACTTCCGTAACCGCCTAATTCCTCGCCCAAAATAGCTTTGTCTAAATGTAGGACGTCACTCCAAAAGGCCTCGTCCCCAAAGGTGTCGTACCTAAAAGTTTCTTTTCCTTCCGCAACAAGTACTGGATCTAAATGCAAGGTAAGGGTGTCTGTTACAGTTTCTATAATGGTATCGTTTACTATTTCTGTAATGGTTTCGGTGATTGTCCTGGTTTTGGTACAACTATAGACAAATATCATGCTTCCAACGAGCAAGATTCCGACAAATTTTATTGGATTAGCTACTTTCATAGTTCTTCTGTTGTTAATGATTATTATTCAATCTGTTTATCCCCATCAAATTAAAATATTGGGCCTGGGGGAATAACCCTTTTGCGATAAGGATTCCTTGGGGGTTACATTCACAGGAAGACTATGTTAAGAACCAACCTAAATTGCTTTAAATTGGTTCTTAATCTCCCTATAAACACCAACTAATTAAGAGCTAATCTTAATAGTTCCCTTCATCACCTTGTGCAGGCTACAGAAATATTCCTCGTCCTGGGTGATGATTTTACTCCAAGTTTCATCCTTACCAAATGGTTTGGAGGTCCACTTTCCATTTTTTTCATCGGTCACGTCGTGTAGAATAAAGTCTTTGTTAACCCATATTACTTTGTCTCCTTTATGTACCGTAAGATGCTGGGGTATAAACTTCATTTTTTCAATGGTGACCGTATGTACTTGAGGTTCGTTGGCAATTGGGGCCTTTATTCCAATACCTCCTAGCAACAAGAGGAAGGCAATTGTAAGCATGCTAAATAAATAGATAGTAGGTTTCATTTTTTTGACGCCATTTTCTTTTGTAACATTTCTGCATGTCCTAGGTGGACTTCCAAGGCGGGAACTACATTTGATAATAGCTCCTTTAGTTCCCCATTTTGAGACTGTGGTATCAATAGCGTATTTACCGCGCCAATTACCTGTTTGTGATAGGCAACCTCGTTTTCCACATAGAACTTGTCGAAATTCTTATTAGTAAGCTTTTTCAACTTTGCCTTGGTTTCCGCAGCCTGGTCTAGCAGGGACTTACTAACCGCATTGTCCTTGGGAACCACTTTTAATTTTGTAACCAAAGCCACTGCCTGATTAATCACTGCGGTGTGGTCTTCTACCATTCGGCTAGCAAAATCCAAAACCTCTTTATTTTTAGATTTATTCATGGCAATTTTGGCGAAATCAATATCAATTTGATTGGCTACCACCGCAACCGAGGCAATTTCAGGATCGGTAAGTTGGGGTGATGTTTGGGCGTACATAGGGATGGCTATCATAAACATGGAGAAGACACCTAATACGCTGAGGTAATTTGTTATCGTTTTCATCTTGTTGTATTTATTTGTTTCCCATTGGATGTAAATAGGGAGGAAAGGTTACAAACCAACACATGAACGCTTTAAAATTTATTTAATGTGTTGATTGTAAGATGAATGTAAAACTTACTTTCTAATTAAAGGGCCTAAGAAGAAGATAGCCTTCCCAGATAAATTCCAGTTTTAGTAGGCACCTAAATTGCATTGCTTTTCCTTTTATATTTTTTTAGGAATGGGTAAGGAAAGAGGTTGAGGGAAGTTAATAAGTACAGAAATGTTTGGTGTCAGGAAATCTTAAATTTAATAAGAAGATTAGAATGGGTTTTAGCGATTCAATTTCGTAACTTGTTATGGGTTAAGTATCAATGTGTTATTAATCCTTATTCTATCAAATAGCGCGTAGGTTTCTGTTTATTTTGTAACCTTTTCTATTGTATTGCATCCAACCTTAAAATAGTAGCTATGAACATCTGCAAACCCTTAAGAAAATTAAACCAAGCTCCCTATGCCACTTTACCAGATTGGGTAGTGGTCCAAAAAGTATTGGATGGTGAGACCGAATTGTTTGAAATATTGTTGAGAAGGCATAACCAATTATTGTTTAGAACGATAAGAAGTTATCTGGATAGACCTTCGGACATAGATGATATAATGCAGGATACCTACATAAATGCATTCCAGAAATTATATCAGTTTAAAAATGATGCCCTCTTTTCTACTTGGTTGGTTCGGATCGGAATTAATGAGGCGTTACAGCGGAAAAGGAAATCTAAAAGAAATAAAACCGTAGCCATCAACAATGAAAAAGGAGTTATTCAAATTGCTGATACGTCTATTATGAATCCAGAAAGAAAAACAATGTACTCAGAGTCTGTGCTAGTAGTGGAAAAGGCAATAGACCAATTACCGGAAAAGTACAAGGTTGTTTATATGTTGAAAGAAGTCCAGGATATGGATATTGTTGAAATATCAAAAAGCCTAGACCTCACTACCAGCAATGTAAAGGTGCGGTTGCATAGGGCTAGGAAGATGATGCAAGAGTACATCCTTAAATTCTCCAATGCTAAAAATGCATTCGAGTTTGGCAATGCCAAATGTGATTTGTTGGTACAAAGGGTAATGGATAGGATTAAAGAACTATAGTAGAATTTATTGTATGCTATTCACCAATGTTTAAGTAGTGGTTATTTTAATGGCGCATAATTAAAGTTAATTTCGGTTTACAAACTTATATTTGTGGAAGAGAATAAACTAAGGGCGCTATTACTTTAAAATCTCCGTGTAAAGGGTGGTTTTAATGTTAAAATTGGGAGCCTTTAGGGTTGAGTTAAAAAAATAAAGTTCCCTATGACCTTGGATTACTTAAAAACGTCCCTATTTAAAGCCTTACAATATTTTAGTATCTATGCCTCCATTGCGTTGCTTTTTTTGTGGCTAGTCAGTGGTTTGGAGCTTTTTGTATATAAGGGAAGTCACTTTTTGCCATTAGATTACTTTAGTTTGCTTAAGTCCAGTATATTCATCGATACCGTATTTTGGGCGCAATGGATTTTCATTCTTTTCCTGGTCTTTTTACCAATTTTTCTACTGCATCAAAAAACTGCCAAGATATTCTTAGGGGTGGTATGGATGCTTTTCTTTATTATTCATCTAAGCTTAATAAATTATTTTAATACCTCCCTGGTTCTGTTGGGTGCCGATCTTTTTGGGTATTCCCTTCAAGACATTAAACAGACGGTAGGGGCCTCTGGAGGGGTATCCTTAATTGCTTTATTGGGCCTGCTCCTTATCTTGGGGCTCTTTTTATGGGCACTATACTTAGTACCTAAAAAATGGAAAGCACCCAAGGCTTTTGCCATTGCCTTGCCCTTGGTATCGCTCCTAGTATATACCTCGGGAATTAGCAGTAGAGTGGCCGAACCGCAACTGGGTTCGGATTTTGCAAATAACCTGGTAATCAATAAATCGCAACACTTTTTTAAGGAAGCTGCCAATTATTTTTTTGATCCTGGATTTGAGGTAGATATTTATGCCGATAATTATTTGGGCGGACCAGGAAGTAAGCATATGAGTGATGTAAAAATGGTGGACTATGTAGATGATGCCTATCCTTTTCTTCATGCTAAACCTGATAGCGATGTCTTGTCCCCATTCTTTAGCCCCAAGTTGAAGGCTCCTAATATTGTTATTTTAATAGTAGAAGGCTTGGGCAGGGCATTTACCAATGAAGGTGCTTATTTGGGTAATTTTACGCCTTATTTAGACTCTTTATCCCAAAATAGTCTCTATTGGAAAAACTTTTTAAGCAATGGAGGAAGAACCTTTGCGGTGCTACCTTCTATTATAGGATCACTGCCTTTTGCAGAGAACGGATTTTTAGCATTGGAAAACGCAATGCCGAAGGAAAACTCCCTTATAAGTCTACTAAAGAATCATGGGTACCAAACTTCCTTTTACTATGGTGGCGATGCTAGTTTTGATGGAATGAAGGGTTACCTAAATAAAAATGGCATTGATTATATCTTTGATGAAGAAACTTTTCCCAGTTCCTATAAGAAACTCCCTGCCAATAATAATTTTAGCTGGGGATATGGCGATGGCGAATTATATCGCTATTACTTAAACAGTCAGCAGGCCGATTCCCTGGCAAAACCCAAGCTTAACATCTTACTTACCAATACTACCCATAGTCCGTTTGTATTATACGACGAGGAGTATTACGGGAAGAAATTTGAGCAACGTTTGGAGGCCCTCGGTTTTGATACTGAAAAAAAGAAGGACTACAAAGCGTATGCAAAGCAATATGCTACGGTTCTTTACGCAGATGATGCCATAAAATACTTTATGGAAGCGTATAGGCAACGGGAAGACTATGAGAATACCATTTTCCTAATTACTGGCGACCACCGATTGCCAGAGATACCTCTAAGCACTAAAATAGACCGTTATCACGTTCCCTTGTTAATCTATTCTCCCTTATTGAGCAGAACGGCAGAAATGGCATCGGTGTCTAGTCATTTTGATATTGCACCTAGCTTACTTAATTATTTGGGAAATAATCATCAAGTACCATTACCGGATTATGTAAGTTTTATGGGGCAAGGCTTGGATACGGTGAGGAAGTTTAGAAGCGTACAACAAATCCCGTTGATGCAGACCAAGACCGATCTGGTCGATTTTGTTATGGGAGACTTTCATTTAAATGGTAATAATCTATACCAATTAAATGATAACCTAGGCGAGGTGTTAGTAGAAAACCCTGAAAAACAGCGGGAATTGCAAGCCGCTTTTTCTGCCTTTAAAAGACGGAACATAAAACTAACGGAAAAAGCGCCCTTGGTGCCCGATAGTACTTATACCAAGTACAATGGTAATTATTAATCCTGCGATACCAATTCCATTTCCTTTGACAAAATCTGGCTAATTAATGGATTATAAAAATTCCAAAAGAAACTACCACGCTCTAAAGGGTTACGGTCATCATAGAAGAATCCTTTAAAAAATCCGACTCCCTTAAAGTAGGAACTGTTAAACCTTAGGGGATTGTCACTAAAGTCGCCCGAAAAGTAAAAAAAGCGATAGTCGTCTCCCAAATGGCGGGTAACTGCCGGGAAGGATTCGGGTATTTGGTACTTGGCCAATTCCTCTTTACCAGCGGGTAAAAGGCCTAATTTAAACGATGCATCTACGGTATTAACCTCTAAATTAGGTATCATTACATCAAACCAAAAGGGGTATTTGGTTTTTGCTGGTAAAAGCCACTTCTCTTGTGCCTCTGGAGTAGCATAAATAAAGGGCAACGCATTATCCACATGGGTGCCTTCCTCTAAAATAATCACCTGGTCGTTATCGTTCACCAAAGCCAAACCGGCACGAGTAAAGGGCCAAGATCCATTATGGGATTTTTTGTAATTTTCTATAAGCCACTTAGGGATTTCTAAATTTTTGGTAGGATCCAAATTATCAAAATAACGGCCCGTCCAACCGGTCCATTTTAGATGGAATAATTCTTCAAATTTCTTTCGATTTTCGGCGCGGGTAGGGGATCCAATAGTATTAAACTCGGTAATGATGAGCTTGTTACGTTCTTTCATGTACTCCAAAAAGATAAGGTCTTCGTTACTTAAGCCCCCATAAAGCATACCCGATTGTGCATTTACATCTCCCTCCCGGTACCATTCATTGTTGTAAATACCATAGGTGTCGGTGAAATAAGCCATATCGGCATCCGCACTTAGTTTTTTCAACTGATCTGTGGTAAATCTTTCTAAACCTTTTAATTGAAACTCATCATCCTTTAAGGGGAAGAATCCAAAATAATCTTTACTGATTTTATAAGGATCTTTGGAGGTTTTGGTGTATCTGTTGTGATTTAATATCCACCCTAGGGAAATATGTTCTTGACCTTCTGTGGTTAAAACAGTCTTATCTACCAACGCAATAACCAGCTTTTTTTTAGGGGTAAAAAGCCAGGACATCCACATAACAAGCGGAATACCGATGATACAAACTAGTATAAGACCAAAAATCTTCTTTGCCATAATTAAAATCGTTTGCTATATCCAACACCAATGGAGAGTTGGTTCCCCCTGGTTTCCGCCCTGTATTCTTGATTCTCTAAAGAAGCCTGAATACTAAATACATGGGTATCCCAGAGTAGTTTCTTATACCCTAAGGACATATTTACAGATTTTAGTTTGTAGCTATTGTCTGGATCAAAGGCAACGTTGTTTGCATTGTCGTCCGGAGAGATGCCGGTGCCTATTTTAAAACTAAGATAGTCGTCCGCTCCGCCTAAATAATATCTGGTGGTTAGGGAGTAAGAATGAGAAATTGAATTTGAGGAGGGCGTTAAATAGGTTCGCAAATTAAACCAATAATTCTTATAGTACTTACCAACACCTAAGGTGTAAACCCATGTATTACTGGAAAAAGACAGGAAGCGAAATCCGGCATCTGCTTCAAAGGCGGCAGGAAGATTAGCATAAAGGGAAAAGCCTGCTCGGTAACGTGGAAAGATGCCCTTGTTTTCCGAAATTCCACCACTTACATAGGCGTAAAAAAGATCCGAGATTCTAGGGTAGGCATCCAGCTCAAACTGGGCGCCATTGGTAGTAAACCTATTGGCATAATTAAAACGGGCGGTTACGGAACCCAAGCCCGTTTGTCTGCCATAACTAACACTGGCTAAATGCCAGGGGTCATTAAAACGCTTATCAAAATAAACAAAGTCGTAACTAAGGCCAATACTGTTTTTAGCAGCGGAACTGTTTACGCTTCCCAATAAACTTCTTGCTTCTGTAAATTCTGGATTGTTTTTTAGTAACTGGTCTATAACAATTCGCGATTCGTTAAATCGTTTTAAGTCCTTTAAAATTTTCGCTTTTAACAGTCCCAAACTTTGCGAGTTAGGATGCTTTTCCAGCCCGGAATTGACCACAACTAAACTTTTCTCGGAATTGGAGTTCCAGTACTCAAGGTTGCCGTAGGCTAGGGAAGCTCCTTCGTGGCCTGCTTCTTTTTGGAGTACTTCCTTAAAAACCATTCTAGCTTGTTGTAGACTATCGGTGTAGGTGTACAGTCTGCCAAGGAAGACGCTTACTTCCAAGTAATCGGGGCTTTTAGCCAATGCCTTCTTTAACAGGGCAATTGCTTTAGGGTAGTTGTCCTCATCAAAAGCCGCGGTCCTAGCCAAACTATACAATTCATCCGTGGATGCCTCTGTTTGTGCAGCCATAGGCATGGCGTTGATCCCTAGAAGTAGAAGGAGAAGTAGTTTTATTTTTTGTTTGTACATATTCAATTAAAATTTACTAATCAATATTGGGTTTGGAGGGGTTAGATAAACCGGTACGAGTCATCTTTCCCCAAGATGTTTTTCCCAGCAACAAATCAACATTTCCTTTCACTGCCGCCCACATAACAAAAGGATGGTACAAAAGTGGCTCTAATAGGGCAGTACGCAGCAAGAGGAGCATGTATTTTGGCTTTTTATATTGTTGGAATGAATATTCTTCAAAAAACAAGGCTGTAATGGAGAACAATACCGAAAAGGTATAGACTACCCCGAAAAAGACCAGGAATACTTGGATATTTATTTGGCCGAAAATGAACATTAATAGTAGAAAAATGATTCCGAAAAATTCGATAATCGGTGCAAACCATTCAAAAAACATCCAATAAGGGGTACTGAGCATGCCCAACACGCCATACTTTGGATTAAATAGTAGCTTTTTATGCAGGCTTAGGGTTTCTATGGTGCCGCGTGTCCACCTGTTCCTCTGTCTATGTAGTACCTTCCAACTTTTAGGGACTTCGGTCCAACACAAGGGGTCGGGGACAAAGCTTACGGTGTATGGAATTTTTTTGTCCCTCATTAAGCGGCGCATGCGAACCAGTAACTCCATATCCTCCCCTACGGTAGCGGGATTATAACCACCCGATTCTATGACCGTTTTCTTGTCGAACATACCAAAGGCACCAGAAATAAGCAATAAGCCATCTATACGGGACCATGCCATCCTTCCCATTAGAAAAGCCCGGAAATATTCTAAGAGCTGGGCGCGATCTATGAAGGAATCCGGTAAGCGAACTTTTATTATCCTCCCATCTTCAATAATAGAGGAGTTTGCAACCCGGATAATTCCCCCAGAGGCAATAACTTTTTTGTTGTTGTTAAGAAATGGCTTTACCAACTTTAGAAGCGCATCCCTTTCCAAGATGCAATCAACATCTATGCAACAAATAATTTCATGACTACAGCAATTAATTCCAGAGTTTAATGCATCTGCCTTCCCACCATTTTCTTTATCTACAACTTTTAAATTTTTATAAGCTTTCTGTCTCGACGAATAAACAGCGCGCACATTTTTGGTAGCAATAGGGGAATGGTAGAGTACATCATCCTGGTAAAGATCGAAGGTTTTGATTAATGAATCCAAGGTGTTATCGCTACTTCCATCATTGATGATTACAATTTCGAAGGAAGGGTAATCAAGGGTGAGTAGGGATCTTACATTTTCAATGACATTAGCCTCTTCATTATAGGCGGGTGCTAAAACAGAAATTTTAGGTAGGTGGGACGACTGCAGTAAGGCAACTTCATCTTTAAAGTTGTTCTTGCGTTTATAATCACGGAGCTCAAATAATGAATATAAAGCCAAGAAGATATAGCCCGAAATGATAATTAAACCATAGGTTAAAAAAATAAAACTTGCTATATCAATAAATTCGAAAAAATTAAAATTCAAGAGGCCCTAAGGTATTATATGGATTGTTAACAAAAATTTGGTGTGCACATTATCTAGCTATCAATAGTTATGAAGATGTTGTTTAGTAGGGCAAATTGTCATATTTAATAGTATTAAAATTCGCTCCAAGGAAATGGGATGCTTCTAAGTTCTTTTGAAGGGCTACCTTCTTAAATTCCACTTCTAAGCTAGGTTCCTCTGTAACCATAAATTTACCAATAGATTTTAGATGTTTCTCGGAACCAATTTTACCAATAGTTTTTAGGATTTCATGTTTTATTAAAAGGGTTTCCTCGTTAAAATTATGAATTAAAATAGGTAGGAGTTCCGGCTCCTCCATTTTCCGTAGTGAGATGATGGCTTGCTGTCGTAACTCGGGATTTTGGTGATGTAAAAACCTCAATAAAATAGGGATATGTTCAAATTGGTTGTAATCGGCAATCATTTTCATGCAGAAAATCACCACGCTAGAAATATCATGATGGAGCCATTTGGAAAAATCAGGGGTTTCTCCGTCATAACTTTTAAGTCCATTCTCAATATAAATTTGTTCCCAAAGCGTTAAAGGAATTTCTACTTTGTCTAAGAATCCCAAAGGGTTTTCAGTGGACATATGGAGATAGTACAAAAATGCTTGCTGTCTTAGTTTCTTGTAATTGGTGTTAAATAAGGAATCTACTAAGGTCATTGGGATCTCTAAATTTAATTGATATGCTACATTGAGAGCTTTGGCTTGTTTATACCATGCCTTACTTGTTAATTTGGTTAGGAGAAATTCCTTCAATCCAAAACCATAAAAAACCTCCTTTAAACTGGCCGAAGATTCCCCTTTTAAGTTCTCTGCGAAAACTAGAATCTGATCAATCGCTATTTGTTTGTCGAGGGAAGTCCTGAGGTGTCTGTTTTTAAAATTGCGAGTTTCCTTTTCCTTATCAAAATCTTCATTAAATAAATAGTTGTTGATGAAATCTATTATGAAAAGATTTAACTTTTTTCTTCTGTGGTTTTGACTGTTTTTATGGACTCTCAGATAAAGTATAAGGCTTAACAATAAAATAGTGAGTACAACAAAGACCATGGTCATTACCAGGTTTATTTCCAGGACTACGGGTAAGTCGGAAATATAAAATGGTAAATTCCCCATAGTTAAATGTAGCAACATCATATTATGGTCTAGCATCTACTTTTAGGAGTGAATGTTTTTTTTTGATGCACCTAAACTCCTTTTTACGCGCAAAGTTAATTCGTTTGGACTAAAAGGTTTGCTTATAAAATCATCTACGCCCATATTAAATGCATCAGTGATAATATCTTCTTGGGTAGCGGTAGAGAGCACAATGATCGGGATGGTGGGATAATTTTTCTTAATGTGTTCTATAAGTTGACTCCCCGAAACAAAAGGCAACATCAAATCTGTTAGAATTAGATCAAAGCTATTAGTTTCTAGCTCTTCCATAGCACTCCTTCCGTCTATTGCGGTAGTTACCTCGTATCCTTCCTTAGTAAGCTTAAATTCGAGCGACTTAACAACCATTGGATTGTCTTCTATGACTAAAATCTTCTTCTTCATTTTAATTAATATCTAGCTGGTAATCTGCGGTAATTTGGGTTTCAATTAGTTGAAATTCTTGATTTAATTCACTAAATAATGTATTTAATTCTTCTTCTTTTTTGGCGGTTTCCATAGACTGGCACAGATCCCTTCCATGCTGATTTAAAACCATTTGAAAGGAGGGCTTTATGCTATGGGCAATTTTTCGGGCTTCGTCAAAATTATTTTGTTCCAGGGCTATTTTAAGGTCGTTTAACCTACCAGATACAGACTCCTTAAATAAAACTAGGGTTTCTGCAACAAACTCCTTGCTCCCCTCGGATAACTCCTCTAAATAGTCCGTAGAGTAAGATTTCACCAACTCTTCATTCTTATCCTTAAGCTCTACCGTATTTAAGAAATTTTCAATTTCTAGTGCCGTTTTATCCGAAAAAGGTTTGCGTATAAATCCTTGTAACTTTTTATTTGTGATTTCTGTATCGGAGTCTATTACAATTAAGGTTGGATGCTCCATTTTAAGCTCTGTCCGCAGATAATCCATGGTCTGCCATCCATTTAATGGACTAGAGGACTCTTCCAAGATGAGCAATTGTGGATTTCCATTCTCCATAATCCATTGTATGGCACCCATACTGTCTGTAAAGTCTAGGACCACAAACGGACTGTTGTTAAGAATCCTTTTTATCCGGGTACGCTCTTCGGCATTACTTACTACTATTATTATTTTTTTATTGTTCACCTGTTTTTGGGGTGTTAGGTTATATCTATTAAGTTGGGTCCAAGTTTACACTTACCTAAAGTGTATCTGTTTTTATTAAATTGTCAATGATAACTTTTTTAATCGTATCTAGCACCACGGGCTTGGTCACATAATCATCCATACCGTGATCTAGGCACCTTTGGCGTTCCCCAGAAACCGTTCTTGCGGTTAAAGCTATAATGGGAATACGAGTTCCATTGCTTTCTAGTTTTCTTATTTTCTTGGAGGCTTCATAACCACTTAATAGTGGCATCTGAATGTCCATTAATATCAAATCAATTTCCCTGTTCTTATAAGCT